>NZ_DDFB01000002.1:209-9321 GCF_002336885.1 Novosphingobium sp. UBA1939
TCAGCTTCAACGTCAAGGGCGGCCGGTGCGAATCCTGCCAGGGCGATGGCCTGATCAAGATCGAGATGCACTTTCTGCCCGACGTGTACGTGACGTGCGAGGAATGCGGCGGCAAGCGCTACAACCGCGAAACGCTGGAAGTGAAGTTCAAGAGCCACTCGATCGCCGACGTACTCGACATGACGATCGAGGATGCCGAGGAATTCTTCAAGGCGGTGCCGCCGATCCGCGACCGGATGCACATGCTGAACGAAGTGGGGCTCGGCTACGTCAAGGTCGGCCAGCAGGCAACGACGCTCTCGGGCGGCGAGGCGCAGCGCGTCAAGCTGGCCAAGGAACTGTCGCGCCGCTCCACCGGGCAGACGCTCTACATCCTCGACGAACCGACCACCGGCCTCCACTTCGAGGACGTGCGCAAGCTGCTGGAAGTGCTGCACCGGCTGGTCGAACAGGGCAACAGCGTGGTCGTGATCGAACACAACCTGGACGTGATCAAGACCGCCGACTGGATCATCGACATGGGGCCGGAAGGTGGCGTGCGCGGCGGCGAGATCGTGGCCGAAGGCACACCGGAAGACGTGGCCGGGAACCCGCGTAGCTTCACCGGGCACTATCTGGGACCGCTGCTGGCACGCCACGATTGACGCCGACGTTGGCGGCGGCACCCGATGGGGGCGGGCGGCGGGCTTGACTCCGGGCCGTTCCCACCGCCAAATCGGCGCCCAGGGCAGCAAGATCCTGATCGGGGAAGATGGTGGCAGGCGAAGGCGGCGCGCAGGGAATCGTGCCGTACGGGGGATCTGTCATGCCGGTTGTGATCGCATTGCCCATTTCCGAGGCCGAACGGACAGAGGCTCGCTCTCGATCCGGTGGCGCGTGCGTACGATGCGGTTGCACCATCGCCTGTTTTTGTCGCGCGGGCGGGGAAGAGGCTTCGCCCGCGTTCCTGCTTTGCCCGGACTGCATGGCAATCATCGAGCGGGGCGGCGTGCCGGCGGAAACGATCGCGCGGTTGCGTGACGTGCCGGTTGCGATCCAGGCCGGCCTGGATCGCTCCCCGCTGCTGTTCACCGTCGAGGAGCAGATTCCGGACATCGTCTTTCCCGGCGGGGCGAGGATGACGGGTACCTATTGTCCGATCACCGTCGATGCCCGGCCATTGCTGTCGTTCCGGCCGCAGCCGGTGCTCGGCGGACCGATCGTGATGAGCCTGGTGTTGGGCGCCGTGGACGAGGAACCGGATCTGATCGTGAAGGACAACGAATGGCGGCCGGCATCGGATGCGTGGCACTTCGAGCGGCGGGGCAACCGTTACCGCTTCAGCCATCGCAGCGGCACCGCGTTACTTGCCTTCGCGCACCGGACCGCCGATGAAATCGCGATCGAGGCCATGCGTGGTGTGTTCGGCAACACCATACTGGAGATCGGAGAGCGCGGAACGCTGCTGAACAATGTGGCCGTAACGATTCCGTCAGTCCGGTCGCAACTGGTCGGGGTGCATTTGTAGGGCGCACCGCACGCGCGCTTCAACCGATCTCGTCGTTGACCACCATCAGCGCCAGTTCGGTGCGGTTCTCGATGTTCAGCTTCTGATATATGGCATGGAGATAGACCTTCACGGTCCCCTCGCCGATGTTCAGCTGCTGCCCTATTTCCCGGTTCCGCATGCCCTTGGCCACAAGCCTGGTAATGTCGCGCTCGCGCGCGTTGAGCTTGGCGAAAGGGTTGATGACGGGCTTGAGCGACAAATCGAGCGCGCGTTGCAGGAAGGCCGGGGCGATTGCCTTTTCGCCGGCATGGACCCGTTCCAGCACCTGGACCAGCTCGCTTTCCGCGCCATCCTTGGACACGATGCCCTGCACGCCCGCCCGCATGACGGCCATGAGCTGCCGATCGGTGATCTCGGCGGTGAGCAGCACGACCGGACGTTCGTCGCCTTTTTCGCGCAGCGCTTCCAATGCCGCCACGCCATTCAGGCCGGGCATGTTGATGTCCAGCAGCACCACGGCGGGATTATGCTGCTCGATCGCGGCCAGCGCTTCCTCCCCGCTGGCGGCGGTAGCGACTACCTGGAAGGGCGTGCCGCGCAATACCGCTTCCACGCCGGCGCGGATGAAGCCGTGATCGTCAGCCACAAGAATCGGGATCATGCGCCCGTCCTTTCCGGAAGCGCGATGCGCAGGGTCACGCCCCGCGCACTGTTGTCGATGGCCAGCATGCCGCCCAGCGCCTCTACCCGCTCGCTGATCGAACGGGGGGTGGCGTGCGCCTTGTCGGCGGGGAAACCGGAGCCGTCATCGCTGACAATCATCTTGAGCGTTCCATCGTCTTGAATAAGGTTAACCCCTATAAGACGACACCGACCGTGCCGAACCGCATTCGCCACGGCCTCTCTTGTGATCTGGCGTATCTCGTGCGCCAGATCCATGGGGACAAGCAACGGACCGGGTGGCGCATCCAGCCGGGTTTCGATGGCCCAGTGATGCCCCAGTTCTTCCAGCAGCGTGCCAAGCTCCTCGGTCAGATCGGTCCGGCGATCCCCCTTTTCGCCAAGGCGCAGGCGCTCGATCATCCTGCGCATTTGCGCCTGTTCGCGCCGCAGCGCTTCCTTGATCGCGACAATTTCGGTGTCGGGATCGTTGCCCTCGCGGATCCAGCGCCGCAACGCTTCCAGCCGGAACAGCGTGCCGGCGAGAAACTGTGCGACGCTATCGTGCAAGTCCCGGGCAAGGGCGTTGCGCAGGTTCGAAACTTCCCGCGCGCGCGCCAGCATCGCCACGTCCTCGCGATCAAGCGCCTGTTCGGCATCGCGCGTCATTTGCGCCAGCAGCGGCAGGTCATCGGGCGAGATGCCGCGGATGCCCCACAGCAGAAGCTGGCCGGGTCCGCGGGCCGCACCGATCGAGGCGGCAAGGCCTTCTTTCACCTCGCACAGCGTGGCGAGATGCCAGACGTGCCGTTCGCTCGCGTGGTTGACCATTCCATCGGTGTCCAGCCACAACTGGCGGTGCCGCTGGCCGTCGAACAGGGTGGGGCGGCAGGAAATCTCGATTTCGGTCAGCAGCGGGCCGGGGCCGACGCGCAGCGCCCGTGTGGCATCTCCGCTGGCGATCATGATTTCCACCCACGGCTCCTCGCCGTCCGCCAGCGCGATGGCGCCGCCCGTGGCACCCAGCACGGTGCGCGCGTGGTCGAGGATCGTTGTCATGATCGCGTCGTGGCGCAGGCCCGGCAGCCCCGGCGGTTCCGGCAATCGCGGCGCGCTGGCCCGGTCGCCGCCGGTGCTCAGCCAGAGCATCATGATCGCCAGCCCGATCGTGTAGCCCTGCCGCCGGCTGAAACGGTAGGGATCGATGCTGAGGTGAAGGGAATGCATCAGCAGGCCGAGCGCGAAATTCAGCAGCACCAGTGCCAGCGCCGTCCAGAGCACGCCGCGCCATCCCCAGCGCAGCGAGGCGCCAATCAGGATGAACGATGCAAAGACGATGAACGGGCTGGAAAATTCCTTGAAGGCGGATTCGGTCATGTAGGTCGCGGCCGTGAAGATCGCGATATCGATGACGTGCATCAGCCGGGCCAGCCGGAAATCGTACCACCAGCTGCGGAAGGCGATGACGGTGGCGAACCCGCACCACGCAGCATAGGCGATCAGAAGGGTGTAGGTGGCGGCGACCGAACGTGTCGGTTGCACCGGATCGAGCCAGACCGCGGCGATGAAGATAAGGGCCAGCATCAGCCGGCTCAGCGCCAGCAATCGGCTCCGTCGTCGCGAAAACAACTGGCGCTCCACGTCTTTCCCCCTGCGTGCCGAAGACCATGTACCGGCGGGAAGAGGCGCTTCGCAACGGGCATGCGGCGGAAGTCCTCAGGCGCGCAGGCGGGAGGCTTGCTCCGTGACGGTGCAATACCTCCGAAAATATCGTTAATCTTTGTTTGGATTTAGTCGCCGATTAGTTCAAATTGGTTCTCGGATCGATCGGGCGAAGGTTTGTGGCGGGTCGAATGGATGGACGTTGAAGCGATGACAAGCGGTGCCGAAGAGAATGGGGGCAACCCCTTGGCGGCGCTGACGTCGAAGCAGCGGGAAGTTTTGGATCTGCTGATCCAGCACAAGACCTCGAAGGAAATTTCGCGCCTGCTCGGCATTTCGCCACATACCGTGGATCAGCGGATATTGCTGGCGCGCGGTAAGCTGGGCGTCGCCACGCGCAACGAGGTGGCGCAGGCCTATCGGCGGCTCAAGACGATATACGAACAGCCCGTATATGATTTCTCCCACATCGACGGTGACGGCGAGGAAGCGCACGATCCGGTCCGGGAAGTCACGATGCCGGCCGGTGAGGCGGTTCAGACCGTCGCCACGGTCAAGCCCCCGCGGGGCGAGACCGAGGCGATGCAGGCAAGGTTTTCGGCGACGGGCCAGGCAATGGCCTTCGTCTCCGGAAAGGCGCCTGGCGACACGGCCTATCATGTCCTCCCGGAGATGTTCGACGGGCCATACGGAACCCTGCTTCGGCTTGGCGCGATCGTGGCGATCGCATTGTTCCTGATTCTGATCGTGCTGGGGGGGCTGACCATGTTCGCCCAGCTTTCGACGATCATCGATCACTGACCCGCCGTCGCATCTCCTCCACGATGCTGCAATGGCAGCGGCGCGATCTTCGCCGCTGAGAGGAGGGTACGACGATGACGATGAATACCCAGGTTGCACAGATGCGTATCACGCGGGATCTCCACGATGCCGAAGGTGCGCTTGACGAGGCGCTGATCCGGCAGGCACGGCTTTTCGCCACGATGGTCAGCGCACGACGCGAAAGCGGTGCGGCGCCGTTCATGGGGCAGGATGCGCTTCTGCGGTTGGCGAAGAGCCAGCAATCGATGCTCACGGCCGGCGGCGAACTTGCCCGCGTCCACGGCCGTCTCAGCGAGATTGCGGTGGAGACGAACGGTGGCAACGACGGCTGCCCCCCGGTCAATGCGAGCCTCGATGAATCCGCGGTCGTGACCGGGGTCGCGGCCTGATGCTTTCCGGTGGCCGATCCGTCCGTTTCATGTGAACAGGCATGTCCTACATCTGGCTGACCCGCATCCTGCTCTTCGCTGTCGTGCTTGTTGCCGCCCGCAAGGGCGGCGAGCCGGAGCGACTGACGGCTGCGGTCCTGCTGTCGACGTTCGTCCTTGATCTCGTCAACCACGCGGTGTTCGGTGACCCCGTGTGGTACGCGGTCAATCCCGGCCACGTCGTGATCGATAGCTGGGCGTTCTGCGCGCTGCTGTCGATCGCCCTCTACGCCAACCGCGGGTGGCCCCTGCTCGTTGGCGCCGGCCAGATGATCGTGATGGTAGGGCATGTCGCCAAGCTGTGGGATCTGACGATGGCCCGGCGTGCGTACTGGGTGCTCACGCAGATGCCATTCCTGTTGCAGCTGATGGTCCTGTTGATCGGGACCGTGGCCCACATGAACCGGGAACGCCGGATTGGCCCGTATCAATGCTGGCGGTGGGCCTGAAGGCCAGCCCACCGCCCCATTTTCAGGGATATTCCCGTTACATGACCGTACCTCACATCCGCGCGGCGAAAGGCCGCGCGATGCCCAGCGGCGAACAGACCACGGTGGCGAACGGCAATGCCGTCTATTCTGGCGGCATGACCGCGGAGGCGGGAAGCGCCTTGCGCGGTGCCGACGCGCAGCACGACGCGCGGATCACTCTCGCCCGCGAACTCTACGCCGCGCGGCGGCGCCGTAGCCGCCTGTTCCCCGCCGACCTGTTTGGCGAGCCGACGTGGGACATACTGCTGGATCTCTACGTTGCCGGGCGCGAAAGCCGGCGTGTGCCGACCACCAGCGCCTGTATCGGGGCGCATGTGCCCCCGACCACCGCGCTGCGCTGGCTGCGTATTCTGGAAGCCCGCGGTTTCGTGGAGCGCGAGAGCGACGGCAAGGACGGCCGACGCACCTTCGTGCGGCTGACCGTCCGGGGAAACGCGGCGATGGATGATTTCCTCGACGCGATGCTGGCCAACATCGGCGATGGCGTGAACGCGTCCAGCCTCGGAATCTGATGCCGTTTGTGGTCAGCGCCGGCGTTCGTAGCGGCACTTGTTCTTGTTCTTGCGGGCGATCTCGTGGCCTGCAACGCCACCCGCCGCCGCGCCGATCAGCGTGCCGGCGGTTCCGCCCGCGATGACCTTGCCGAGCACCGCACCGCCGACCGCGCCGATCACCGCGCCGCCGGTCTTGCTGATCCGCTTGCTGCAATCGCGCGCCTGCGCCGGCGAGGTAGCGGCGAGGGCGGCGACCGCAATGGCCGCAGTCAGCGAGGATTTGATGCGAAAGGTCATGAAGCTTCCCCCGATTGGCTTGGAATATGGTGGCGCAACGATCGGAACCCTTACCGGTTCCCGGTGATGGCGCACGCCGAGGTTGCCGGGGAACGCTGGTGCCCGGGAGCGCCAATGCCGGGTAAGGGACGCCGACCCGGATGCGGCGCCCCTTCCCGTGCGGTCAGTCGGTGATCTGCCAGCGGATCGCTGTGGTAAAGCTGCCGGCGGTTTTCGCGCCATCCTTGTCGGTGGCGGGATCGAACCGGGCGCGTGCGCTTACTTTGGCGCAGGCCGCGCGGTCGAGTTCGTCATGCCCGCTGCTGCCGATCACTTCGCAGCCGGTGACCCGCCCGTCGGCGCCTATGCCCAGCCGCAACCTGGTGAGGCCTTCCCAGTTTTCACGGATCGCGCGGGTGGGGTAATCGTTGCGGGTGATCCACAGGCCGGCATCGCCGCGAGGACGGGCCGCCTTGGGCGTGAACATGGGCGAGGGCGTCGGTGTCGGTCGGAGGCCGCCAACATCGCCGCCAAGATCGCCTCCGCTGATCGTCAGGGTTCCCGGATCGACGGGAGTTACCTTGTCACTGGCTCCCAGGAACAGGTCCTTGCCGGCGTCGAGGTCGATGCCCTTGTCGGGAACCTTGATCTCCTGCTTGTCGCGCGCGGCTTTCGGTTCGAGCGTGGGCAATGGCTTGGGCGGAGGGGCAGGCGGGGCGAACCACATCGTCGGCAAGGCATCGCGAACCGTTTCCGCGATCACCCCGCCCGCGAAAGTGGACAGCAGCGCCATGCCGATGCCGACATGCAGCGCCGTCACGGCGGCGGCCGTGCCCAGTTTTCCGCCCAGTTTTCCGCCCAGCCTCCCTTCGACCAGACGCATGGCGGCGCCCGTTCGCCAGTTACCGTGTTCATCAACGTGGACCATCGGCACACCTCTCTCGGCTTGCGTCGTCCCGTTTGTCCCGGCCGTCCGGGGTGGGACGATCATCGTAATGATGCAACATACCATCGATCGACCGCGCGTCGAAGTGAAATCTCTACCAAAATAGTGGATTTAAAGAGGCGGAGTTGTTCCGTTCGGAACGCCCTGTTCGCTGTTGCGTGCCGCTGCCCGCGCGGGGCCTGTCCTTGACGTTCCGGCGGTTTCCTCGTAATGGCGCTCTCGGTCGATCGGGTCGCAAGACCTGCCATCGTCTGTAGAGCTGAACATTGCCGGTGCGTATGCAAGCCTCGGGCGGCGGTTTTCCGTTGGTCTTGGGGCTTTCGCCGTTGGGCCGGGCGCGCGAATCATCGTGGTGTCCGCCTGCCATGCAACCCGTCAAAGTAACCCGGCGCTGTTTGCCCGGGTGGAGCGTTTCAGGCTCGCCGAGGGATCCTGCGCATGCAGGGTTGGGCCGGGGCATTTGCCCGCAGCCATCCATCCGGCGGACTTTTGACCCTTCACCTTTGCCGGCCGTGCCACAATCAAGGTGAAGAGTACTTCATGCCCACTATCAACCAGCTGATCCGCAAGGGTCGCGTTCCGCAGAAGGCCAAGAGCAAGGTCCCTGCCATGGAGCAGAACCCGCAGAAGCGCGGCGTCTGCACCCGCGTTTACACCACGACTCCGAAGAAGCCGAACTCGGCGCTTCGCAAGGTCGCCAAGATTCGCCTGACGAACCAGCGCGAAGTCATTTCCTACATCCCGGGCGAAGGCCACAACCTGCAGGAGCACTCGGTGGTGCTGATCCGCGGCGGCCGTGTGCGCGACCTTCCGGGCGTGCGCTATCACGTGCTGCGCGGCGTGCTCGACACGCAGGGCGTGAAGGACCGCAAGCAGAGCCGCTCGAAGTACGGCGCGAAGCGTCCGAAGTGAGCTAATCCCGGGCAGGCGCGCGCCGATGGGCCGCGCCCTGCCGGTCGGTGGATGTGGGCCGCTGGCCCGATCAGAAGGAATTCAAGATGTCTCGTCGTCGTAGGCCCGAAAAGCGGGTCATCCTGCCCGATCCCAAGTTCGGTGATCAGGTCCTGTCGAAGTTCATGAACAACCTCATGCTCGACGGCAAGAAGTCGGTCGCGGAAAGCATCGTCTACGGTGCGCTCGACACCATGCAGACCCGCGCCAAGGCGGATCCGGTGCAGCTGTTCCACGATGCGCTGAACAACGTGAAGCCGCAGATCGAAGTGCGTTCGCGCCGCGTCGGCGGTGCGACCTACCAGGTCCCCGTCGAAGTTCGTCCCGAACGCGCCCAGGCGCTGGCGATCCGCTGGCTGATCACGGCCGCGCGCAACCGTTCGGAAACGACGATGTCGGCGCGCCTTTCGGCCGAGCTGCTCGACGCCGCCAACAACCGCGGCAACGCCGTGAAGAAGCGCGAAGACACCCACCGCATGGCCGACGCGAACCGCGCGTTCAGCCACTACCGGTGGTAAAAAGGCCGGCAGCCCCGCCGTCGTCACCGGCTGGCAGGGCCGCCCGTCTTTAAACGGTCACGCAAGTAACCATATGGGGCGGGCCTGAATCCATCAGGCCCCTCCGGAACCCAAGGAAACCCCCATGGCCCGCAGCCATCCGCTCGAGCGCTATCGCAACTTCGGCATCATGGCGCACATCGACGCCGGCAAGACGACGACGACCGAGCGCATCCTCTACTACACCGGCAAGTCCTACAAGATCGGCGAAGTGCACGAAGGCACGGCGACGATGGACTGGATGGAGCAGGAGCAAGAGCGCGGGATCACGATCACGTCCGCCGCGACGACCTGCTTCTGGAACGATCACCGCATCAACATCATCGACACCCCCGG
>NZ_DDFB01000001.1:0-27844 GCF_002336885.1 Novosphingobium sp. UBA1939
ACACCACGCTGTGGGACACGATCCGCTCCGGGGTTGTCAGAGGTCGCCTGACGATTAGACCATGCGCGGCCGCGCCGAGTCGCGGCAATTGAATTTTCGTACAATCGCGGCGCACAAGCAGAAGACGTTGGAGTGGATCGTTGGTATTTTGCCGCCAGCGCTTGCGAATTCGAAGCGCCTCGTCACGGTGTGAAGGCAGGCCAGGAACGAGCACGGCCGGACAAGGCAACCAAACCAGCGAACCGGCCGCACTCTACGGGTGAAATCGCCGCATCCGGGAGGGAGCGGCGGCAGCAACCGCGATCAGCTCTCTAACATAGAGCGATCACCAGCGCGTGACCTTTCCGGGATGCGGTGTGCGATACCAAGGGAGCGCAGCCGAGCCCCGGGGGATGCCGAGCTGCGCTCCGGGAGATGCCTGCTCGCGCCGGCAACTCGCTTTGGGCCTCAATGGTGTCCGGGGCAAACGCTTTTCCCTACAATCGAGATTCCCATGTTTGACGGTGCCACAGCGCGGCGCCGATTGGGCGTGACTGCTGGCGACACGCCAGGCCCGGTTGCGAATTGGAGTCGATACTGGAGGCGAATTGGCGCGAATAAGCCCACCAATTCAGAGGCTAAAGGGGAGGAGCTCGGAATCAGATACATATTCCGGCTATCTGAGGGAAAAAGCGATGCCGGCTGCGTGGCAGACCGGGAGGCGGGACGATTGAACGCAACAGGAACGCGATGAGGCGTAGAGCGCGCAGCCGCGGGATAGGAAGCCGGCCACGCAACGCATTGGTTCGTTGATGAGCGGGGGCCGGGCGAGATGGCCGTGGAGGCGCTGACGGGTGAGGGGGCACCCGCTAAGACGCCCCCTCTGGTGAAAGGCTGGAACGCGAGGACGAACCGAGCCTTCCTCCTTGCGGGAGAGTTCGCAGGATGCATCTGAGACGTCAACTGTCGGAGGTGCGGGGCAGTGTACGCAAGAGTGGTCGCATAGCGGTGGGGCGGGTGATCACTCTCAACCGTGGTGCCGGCTGCGTCCCAGCGCCGTCTGAAGGAGGCGATGTCACGTTCGGCGGGCTCCGCCCCGCCCGGGATCGTCTATCGCTATGCGCCCAGCTGAAATGCACAGCACGTCCAGGACCATCTTCGCGATGCGCGCGGCATTCTCCAGGCCGACGCCTACAAGGGCTATTCGAAGCTCTACGAACCCGGCGCGGATGCGAACCCGCGCTTCCGCGAGGCCGCCTGCTTTGCCCATTGGCGACGCGATTTCCACGACGTCTGGGTGTCGCAAAAATCCGAGATCGCACACGAGGCACTCGAGCGTATCGGGCAGCTCTAAGACATCGAGCGCGAGATCGCCGGCAAGCACGCCGATATCCGTCGGGCCGTGCGCCAGGAACTGAGCAAGCCGAAGCTCGAGGCCCTGCAGACCTGGGCCGAGACGCAGCTCACCCGGATCCCGGGCAAAGGCGATCTCGCCAAGGCCTTTCGCTATGCCCTCGGCCGCTGGCACGCTTTCAGCCTGTTTCTCGACGATGGCCGCGTCGCCATCGACAACAATGCCGCCGAACGTGCTGTCAGGCCCATATGCCTGGGAAAGAAGAACTGGCTGTTCGCCGGTTCCGAGGCCGGCGCCGAAACCCTCGCGCGCGCCATGACGCTCATCGAAAGCGCCAAGATGAATGGCCTCGATCCCCAGGCCTACATCACCGACCTGCTCCATCGCATCCACGATCACAAGATCAACAGGATCGCCGAATTGCTCCCCTGGAACTGGGCGCCGTTGACCGGCCCGCAAGCACTGGCCGCCTGATGGCCGCGGTCACTTACGTCCTCACCCTCGACTATGTCGCCAGGATCATCGACGAGGACGTGGAATTGCTAGAAGCCATCGTCTCGAATGGCGACAACCTGACCTACGGCACCATCATCCGCGTCTGTACCGGCCCCGACGAGACCATCACCGCGCTAACCGATCACGGCGTCGATAAGTTGACGGACATGCTCAGCCAGGCGCGTCTCACCACCAACACCTGGCACCAGTTCCTTGATGACTTCGTCGACGATCCCGAATTCGCCAACCGCTTCAAGACGCAGCAAGCATCGCGGTAGCAATCGGTCGGTTACGAAGTTCGATCCCGAAGGCAATTATGCCCGGCGCTGGCTTCACGAACTTGCCGACGTGCCCTTCGCCTCCATTCATCGTCCATGGCGGGAGGCACCCGGATCGCTCGTCCAAAAGCGCGACCATGAAGCATCTGACGCAAACAGGCTCGTCGAGCATGACGATGCCCGCCGCCGTGCGCTTGAGGCTTATAAGGGCCTGACCTGAGGTGGGCCGGACTTCCGTTCGGGATGCCGCGAAGGCTCGACTCCATGGCCGAGCGTGACTGGCCGGTCCGGCGGTGGTGGCCGGTCAAACAGGCGCACGCCTTTCAACCACAGGCGCAGCGCCTCCCAATGAATGCCGATGATGACCTTCAGCGTCAGCAGCGGATAGGTGATGAAAAGACGGGCCAGCGCCGCATCGGTCAACCCCTGCCGCCGGCCTGCCAGCCGGGCAGTGATCAGCGGCCCTTGCTCATCATGACCAGCAACGTAAACCGCAACGCGTTCGCCGGGGGGCGTGATCGCGAACGAATAGGCCATATCAGTGCTGATGAAAGGGGATACGTAGAAGGACTTGCGGCTCTCCTGACGAATGGGCGCGGTAGCTCCAGCAGGCACGGGAATGAGATAGCTGTGACGCTGGCCGAACGTGTTGCTAACTTCGTAGAAGAGAGCGCAGAGCGAACCATCCTGTCTGTGGCAGAAATAGACGCTCAGCGGATTGAAGGCATAGCCGAGGATACGCGGCATGGTCAGCAGCCTGATCGGCCCGCCGGTCTCGATGCCGGCCGCGCGCAGATGCTCCTCGATTTTCTCGCGTGGCGACGCGGCCGATCCGTCGCCATAATCCCGATCGAAAAAGCTGAACAGATTAAAGCGATTATGGGAGAAGATGCGGAGCCTGCCTGCCAGCACATCCACTTCATCAAGGTCGAGCAGCAGATAGAAGATGCTGTAGCGCAGCCGATGTGGCCTTGGGCGCAACCGTCGGTGCGTTACATCACCAATGTAGAGCGCGGAGGAGGAGGCCGTCATCAGGCTGCCTCGCTCTGGGGCCGATCCGGCAACATGGGATGCAGATAGATGCGCCCGGATTCCTCGCACACATTCCATGGCCGCCGCACGCCGCCAACAGCTTCGGCAACGGCAAGGCCTGCCTGCAGCCCGTCCTCGTGAAAGCCCGCGCCGAAATAGGCGCCGCAATACCAAGTTCGGCGCACCCCTTGCAGTGACCAGAGCTGTTCCTGTGCCGCCATGGCGACACAATCGAAACGCGGATGGCGATAGCTCAGCCGGCGCAGCACCGCGTCGGGGTCCAAATCCCGATGCGGATTGAGCGTGACGAAGAGCGGCATCTCGTCGGCGATGCCCTGCAAGCGGTTCATCCAGTAAGTGACGGCCAGTTGGCGGCTGTCCCCGGCGCCTTGTGACATGTAGTTCCAGCTCGACCAGACCTTGCGCCGGTGCGGCATCAGATTGCTGTCGGAATGGAGGATGGCGTCGTTGCACACATAGCTGAATGAACCGAGGATGCGCTGTTCCTGCTCGCTGGGATCGGCGAGCATGGCCAGCGCCTGGTCGGCATGGGTGGCGATCACGACATGATCAAAATGACGGCGATGGCCGTCATGCCCGGCGATATCGACACCGTTCGCCACGCGCGAAACCGTCCTGATCGGGTAGTTGGGGACGATCTCGGGGATGGCTTTGGCAAGCACCCGCACATAGGAGCGGCTGCCTCCCTCGACGGTGCGCCAAATGGGGCGTCCCGATAGTTTGAGGAGCCCGTGCGTCTCGCAGAAGCGGATGAAAGCGGTGGCGGGATAATTGCCTATGTCGGCCGCCGGCGTCGACCAGATGGCCGCCGCCATGGGATAGAGATGATCGTTGCGAAACGTCGCGCCAAAGCCGGCGGCATCCAGATAATCGTTCAGCGAGGTCGCGCCCAGCCGTTCCATATCGAGCGGCGCCTCGCGATAGAAGCGCACAAGGTCACGGAGCATCCGCCAGAATCGCGGGCTGATCGCGTTGCGGCCCTGTGCGAACAGGCCCGCGAGGCCGGTCCCGGAATATTCGAGCTTGCCGCCATCGAGCGAAACGGCAAAGGACATGTCCGACGGCTTGGTCGCGACGCCCAGATGGCTGAACAGGGCCGTGAGGTTGGGATAGGTGGCCTCATTATAGACGATGAACCCGGTGTCGACGGGGACGTTCGACACGTCCACCGTATTGCTGTGGCCGCCCAGCCGGTCTTCGCACTCGAACAAGGTTACCCGATGCCGGCGCGACAGCAGCCAGGCGGCGGAGAGGCCGGAAATGCCGCTGCCGATCACCGCGATGTCCAGCGACTGGCCGGGGTCAGGCCGGACGCCCCGCCTGCCTATAATGCTGCTCAAAGGACTTTCCTTCGCGTCTCGAACTGAGAATATCTACGCAGCGTCGGGCCCGATGGATCATAATGAACCGTGATCCAACTCGGGCGCGGCTCCGTATCAAAGGCAAATGAATGTCGCACAGCTACATATTCGCCAAAGGCACCGGCCTCACTGCTGGCCGGCAGCGAAGGCCACGCGTTTGACGAATGTCGAAAAAGGACCGGCATCCCCGTCGCCAGAGGAACATCGCCGCCTGATCCAGGCCGTAGCCGTGGCCCGCGACAGGGGAGCGTTTGTCGAGCTTTTCACCCATTTCGCGCCGCGCGTGAAAAGCTTTCTCTTGCGCTCTGGTCTTGACGATCTCGCAGCGGAGGAGGTGGCGCAGGAAACCATGCTGACGATGTGGCGCAAGGCGTCCTATTTCGATCCGAACCGCGCCGGCTTGTCGACATGGATCTTCACGATCGCCCGCAATCAGCGCATCGATCGGTTACGGCGCGGACGGGAGCAGGTGCCGGACATCAACCCCGACCCCAGCGATGATCCGGATCTGCCCGCGTCCGGGGAAGAGCTGGCCATCGCCGCCGAACGTGAGCGCCTCGTCAGCGCGGCGCTCGGCGCCTTGTCGGACGAACAGGCGAAGATCGTGCGTCTTTCCTATTTTTCCGAGAAACCCCATGCCGAAATCGCCCGTGAACTGGGCATACCGCTCGGCACAGTGAAATCCCGTATCAGGCTGGCTTTGAACCGGTTGCGCGCCCTGTTGGATAATGACCTATGACGCCCCATCACCACCCCAGCGATGAAACGCTTTTACGGCAGGCGGCGGGAACCTTGAATGCGGGCCCCGCGCTCGTGGTGGCCGTTCATCTTGAAGGCTGCGCCAGCTGTCGCTCGCGTCTGACTATGCTCGAGGCGGTGGGTGGGGCGCTTCTCCAGAACCTGCCGCCGGCAAGGCTTGCGGGAGATGCACTCGGGAAGACTCTCGCACGGCTCGATCTGGCCGCGCCGGTCGCCAGCCCGACCGTCACGTCGGGCCAGAGCGACGTCGGGATAGCGCTGCCCAGGGCCATGCGGGACTGCGCAGTGGGCCCCTGGCGCTGGCTTGGTCCTGGTCTGAGATGGAGCAAGGTGGGGATTGTCGGCAACCCCACAGCCAAGGTCATGCTGATCAAGGGGCGGGCCGGTCGGCGTCTCCCGTCCCATGGGCATAGCGGAATGGAGTATGTGCAGATTCTCTCGGGATCGCTTTGGGATGATCGCGGCCATTATCGGCCGGGTGACCTGGACGAGGCCGGATGGGAGGTTGATCATCAACCCGTCGTTGGTGCTGACGGCGACTGCATCTGTCTTGCCGCAGTCGAAGGTGATACGCGCCTTCACGGCACGATGGGGCGGCTTTTGCGGCCGCTTGTCGGCTTTTGAGCGACGGCGCGCGCCTGGTCAATGAAGGCGACTGGCCATGATAGCGGCAACGATCATTTTTCTTGCGTGCGCGCTTTGCGCCATCATGACGATTGCATGGCTGGTCGCAGGCTGGACCGGTCGGTCGGGATGGATCGACACCATCTGGTCCTATGCTGTCGGCCTGTGCGGGGTGGCCGCCGCGCTGCTACCGATCGGCGCACAGGGCCAGATCGGCGTTCGGCAATGGCTGGTTGCGGGCCTTGCCGCGCTGTGGTCATTGCGGCTCGGTTCCCATATCGCGGCCCGCACGCTGCGTGGGGGCGAGGACCCGCGTTACCGGCAGCTCCGCGAAAAATGGGGTGAAGAGGCTCGGAAGAGGCTTTTCTGGTTCCTTCAAATACAGGCCGCAGCGGCCTTTCTACTGGTCGTGACCATCATGATCGCTGCCCATCGTCCCGGCGCTGTTCCGGGATATCCTGACCTGCTGGGTCTGGCCATCTTCGCGATCGCTCTTGTCGGCGAGGCTGTAGCGGATCGGCAGCTTGCCCGCTTCGGCGCCGATCCGAAAAACAGGGGCCATGTCTGCGATCGGGGGCTGTGGGCCTATTCTCGCCACCCCAATTACTTCTTCGAATGGCTTGTCTGGGTGGCCTTTGCCACGATCGCCATTGATAGCAGCGGATCATATATAATCGGCTGGTTTGCGTTCGCGGGGCCAGTCTTCATATACTGGCTGCTTGTCCATATCTCCGGCATTCCGCCGCTTGAAGCCCATATGCTGCGCTCGCGCGGCAAGGATTTTCGGCACTATCAGCAGCGCGTCAATGTATTCTGGCCGGGCCCCCGGCACGCCACGACCAAGTGCGATGATGGACCGCTGCGGTCCTGATCGGCTCATTAATCCGCCGGGCCTGACAGAACTTTCTGCCACGTTATAACCAATTCAGCGGACCCGCTCCTGATGGGTCGGAGCCGCACGATCAGCCACGCTCGGCGCCTACGGACTCCTGAGCTCCTCAAGAGGCAGATATGAAGCCTCGCACGATCAGAAAGCCCGTTGTCGCGGCGAAAGCAGTGAGGAAGGTTCCCCAGGACAGATCGACAATTGTCACAAGGACAGGCCAATTGCGCAGGGTCGCCTGGTTGGTCAGATCGTAGGTTGCGTAGGCCAGGAAACCAAGAAGTGCGCCATAGCCCGTTGCTGTCGTCCATCGCTCAGTGCCGAATGCCGGCGATATTGCGAATATGACGATACCGGCAATGTAGACGAGGTAGAAAAGCAGGGCCGGCAAGAGCTTGAAATTGTCCACTAGCATGTCGCCCATCAGCGGCCGGTAGAGCCGTTGAGCGGCCAGCTTTAGCCACACGGCATCAATAGCCAGAAAAACCGCACCGGTTGCGATATAGGCGATGCCAAAGGCCTTCACGGAAATCTCCTCCCGGATCGGACGTGTTTCAGCGTCTTCTACGCCATATCCTTGTTTATGGATCATCGGTGATCGTCGGCGTGTGCCGCGCGGCAATGAAGGTGAGACTCCGCCATCAATCAAGGGCCCTTCCGCACATTTGGTGCAGCTCGGAAAGGTGAGACTGTGCAATTCGCCGACCGATTTTAAGCGGCGAGCAGGACGCGCTGTCGCAATAGCGGCAGGCCAGCGCGACCATACATCTGTCGCTTGATAGCTTTGACCCTGCTGATGTAGATGGGCGCCGAAACGGGGCTCTCGAGCTGTTTCCGTAAGCCATTTAATATAAACAGAAACACGGGGATTGGCAGGGTCTGGTTCCCCGCCACAGCGAGTTCACCAACCCAGTCGGGCCGCGTCGCCAGCCAGAAATGTCCCTTGGCGCGGACCACATGGTCGAGGCCGCCGTCGATCAGAAAACTATGGAACTTCGCCGGATCGAACGGCGTCCGCGCGCGATAGACAAAGCTCTCAATGCCATATTCCTCGGTTTCAGGAACGTGATTGGTATAACCATAGAGTTCTTTGGCCCAGAGCGGGTGCTGCGACGCCTTCTCCTCGTCGAACAGGCCGGTGTCCAAAATCGCGTCCAGCGGCACATCTGCCTGATCACAGGCAATGATGCGCGCATCGGCATTGAGGCTGGCGACCAGCTTCTTCACCACCTCTAGTTAATCGGACGATACGGACGACGCCTTGTTGACCACTACCACATCGGCGAACTTGATCTGCTCGACAAGCAGCCCGACAAGGCTGCGCTTGTCATCCTCGCCAAGCGATTCCCCGCGATCTGCGAGGAAATCCTGGCTTGAATAATCTTTGAGGAGATTGATGGCGTCGACCACCGTCACCATCGTATCGAGCCGCGCGACATCGCCATGCGACACGCCCTCCTCGTCGCGAAAGGAGAAAGTGGAGGCAACCGGCAGCGGTTCCGAGATGCCGGTGCTCTCGATCACCAGATGGTCGAACCGCCCCGCCTCCGCGAGTGCTCGTACTTCCTGCAACAGATCATCGAGCAATGTGCAGCAGATGCAGCCATTGGTCATCTCGACCAGCGCTTCTTCGCTGCGCGACAAAGCCGCCTCGCCCCCGCGCACCAGATCGGCGTCGATATTCACTTCCGACATGCCGTTGACGATGACCGCGACGCGCCGGCCCTCGCGATTGGCGAGGATATGATTGAGCAGGGTTGTCTTGCCTGCGCCAAGGAAGCCGGAGAGCACGGTGACGGGCAGTCGAAGCGGCAATGACTGGCACGAAGAGGAAGCGGAGGAAAGATCGCTCATCTGAAACCCTTGCAAATTATGATACCATATATCATTACGCGAGGATGAACAGGGGTGGAAGATTAATTGTGATGCGCGGCATAGAACCAGGGCAGCTCGAATCATGAGTGCGTGGCTCCCTTATGGACTTGGCCTTGCGGCAAGTTTCTCGACCTATGTCGGTGGCCTGTTGGCGTTACGGTTTGGCACCCGGCGCGATCTGCTGCTGGGTCTGACGGGCGGCATGGTGGTCGGCCTTGCGCTGCTCGACCTGTTGCCGGAAGCGCTCGAGCATGGTGCCGGCACGGTCAGCGGACAGACGATCTTCTTGACAGCCGCCGCCGGGCTTTGTCTTTACCTGCTGATGCACCGCTTGCCTGCGGGCGGGACGGCGAGCCGTATGACGCTGATCGCCCACAGCCTGATGGATGGGCTGGGGATTGGACTTGCCTTCCAGCTTTCAGAGGCAACAGGCTGGCTGGTAGCGGTCGCGGTGCTCGCGCATGACATGGCGGACGGCGCCAATATGGTAGGGCTGACTGCGCTTTTTAGCCGACCGCACTCAAGCCATCGCTGGCTGCTCGTCAATGCGACAGCGCCCTTGATCGGCGTCGCGGTCGGACAGGCCATGCAGATCGACATGGCGCGCTTCGCACTTCTGTTGGCCCTCTTTGCCGGCGGGTTCCTCTACATCGGTGCTTCCGAACTCCTTCCCCGCAGTCGGGCTGGCGACGGCGGTTACGCGGGCGCCGCAGCGAGCCTGCTGGGGATCAGCGTGATGGCCTTTGTCGTCCATTTTGCTGGCTGACGCCAATCATCGGAACGGGAGTTTTCTTTCATGAAGAGACTGCTGATGGCAGGGACAGCCCTGTTACTTGCCTCGTCCGCACTGTTAGCGTCCGCCTCGCTCGGACCATCAGGTTATCTGGCTCCGGGGGCATTCGACATTCTTGCGGTGCTGCCGCCGGCTCCACGGATGGACGATGCGCGCGGCACCGCCGATCGGGCGATTTTCCGCGCCACCCGGGCTCTTGCCGGTACGCCGCGCTGGGATCTCGCGACCAGCGACGTGAAGCTTTCGCCGGTGGACATGATGCGTGACTATAGCTGTGCGATCGGCGTCAACCGGACGCCGGAAAATGCGCCGCGCACTGCAGCGCTCGTCCGGCGCGCTGCCTTCGATACCAGCCGGGGCAGCGGCATCGCAAAGGACTTCTACAAACGCGAGCGGCCGTTCCGCTATGATGAAGGCCCGACCTGCCAGCCACGAGAAGAACTGGCAAGCAGCTATGACTATCCGTCTGGCCACACGACTTTGGGCTGGACCTGGGCGATGTTGCTAACGGCGCTTGCGCCCGATCGCGCCGCACCGATCCTCGCGCGTGGCCGGGCGTTCGGGGAAAGCCGGATCGTCTGCGGCGTCCATAATCTGAGCGCGGTCGAGGCGGGCCGCCTGTCGGCCACTGCTACGCTGGCGGCCATCGAGCAGACGCCCGATTTTCAGGCCGACCTGGCCGCCGCGCGGGGCGAAATCGCGGCGCTGCGGGCCGATCCGGCGACGCCGAAACCTGATGCAGGCCAATGCCGACAGGAGGCTCAACTCGTCGCTCAGAAAATCTTCTGAACTGGCGGTCAGCTGAGAGCGGGCTTGGCTCGTATCCATTTCACACCGCCATTGCCCAGCCGGCGTGAAACTTCCCGATTGAGGATGGTATATTGGGAATGTCCGACGTTCGCGCCGGTGGGCGTCATAACGGCTCTGCTGGTCAAGAGACGTGCCCTTGGCTCTGTAATCGAGCCAAGGCCCTAAGCTTCGCAGGCGTCAGCCCGAATTCCCGGCGCATGGCGGCGATGAAGCTCGGATAGGCATCGAACCCAGCCTCCAGCGCGATATCGGTCAACGTCCACTCCTGCTGTTGCACCAGCACACCCGCATGACGCGCGCGCTCCCGCAACACATATCGCCAGATCGAACACCCCATCGCGTTGCGAAAGGCGTGGTTGAGATAATAGGGGCTGGTCGCGGCAGCTGATGCGATCCGGTCGATGTTCAAATCCTCGCACAGGAAAGCGTGGATATAGGCAAGCGCGTTGCGCACCCGCCATGCCTCGCCGATCCGCCGCGCAGGCAGACGTTGCCTCGCCTGCGGAACGAGATGGGCCGCGATCGCCAGGAAGATGCCGTCCCCCACAAGCGCCCTGCCGGTCCGGTCACACGTTGATTCGCGATGAAGCGCTCTAAGCAACCGGGCGAGAGCCGGCGCGTGCTGATCGATACCGGTCCGCATCGGGTCATGGCGGTGATCGGGATCCATGCCCAACGCCTGGCGCAGCGCTTCATCGGTGAAGTAGAGACATGCCGCTTCCAACGGGCCGCTCCAGGACGACCGCCCGACGGCACCCGCCGCGATCATCGCCACCGTATTCGCTGTATTGCGCCCGTGCAGACAACGTCCATCCATCCTGAGCGTGATGCTGAGCGAAGAGCGATCAAGCGGCAGGGCAAGGTGATGAAAGGCCGTACCCGGTTCCTCCAGTTCGAGAACATCGATCCGGGAATGCTCCATGGCACAGTGGGACCATTCCCCTCTGGCCCTTATCGTTTCGGCAAGATGCGGGGGGATCTTGGTCAATCCCGCCTTGTCGTTGTGAGGTTCCGTCATGGCGCCTGTCAGAAAAGCACGATTCTGCAATCCGGAGTATTGCTGATCCTGTAAGCCATGCTGCATTGGCGGGATACATGGGTTCGATACTATGACGAAGGGTAGATTGAAGCGCCATCGCGCCGCGACGTTCGGCATGGCGGCGGCTATGCTGGCCGCGCTGGCATCGGGTGCCCGGGCGCAGGCCAGGTTCGACGTGATCGACATGCATTTCCACGCCGATCGTCCGGACGACGAGGGCCCTCCCGGAGGCAAGGCGTGCGCACCCTATCCCGAATGGGCGCCGCGCGATCCCGGTAAACCGATCGACGCCTATGTCGATTGGTTCACCGGGCATCCGACCTGTCCGCACGTTCTGGCGGCGCCGGCCGACGCCGCCGCGCTGCGCGATCGAGGAATCGCACAATTGAAGCGCTACAACGTTTTGGCGCTCGCGGGTGGCAATGCTGCCGTGGTCGACGACTACCGCCAGCATGGTGACGGCCACATCATGCCCAGCGTCGGCTTCGGCAGCAGCGGCAAGCTCCCCTCGATCGACACGCTGCGCCGCCTGCACGCCGAGGGCAAGGTGCAGGCGCTCAGCGAAATCACCACCCAGTACGCTGGCATCGCTCCCGACGATCCCCGGATGGAGCCGTATTTCGCCTATGCCGAGGCCAACGACATTCCGGTCGGCATCCATCTTGGACCTGGCCCCCCCGGCACCGCCTATTTCGCGACGCCGGACTACCGCGTCGCGGCCGGAGATCCGCTGCGCCTGGAGGCGGTCCTGACCCGGCATCCCAAGCTGCGTCTCTATGCGGCTCATGCGGGCTGGCCGTTCGCCGACACCATGATCGCGATGATGTTCGCCCATCCTCAGCTTTACGTCGATATCGCCGTCCTCGACTGGGCGTATCCCGACAATCAGTTCTACCCGTACCTACAACGGTTGATCGATGCCGGCATGGAGAAGCGGATCATGTTCGGGTCGGACAACATGGTCTGGCCGGATGCGATCGGCGTAGCGATCGAGCGCCTCCGCAAGGCCCCCTTCCTGACCGATGAGCAGAAGCGGCTCATCCTGCACGACAACGCGGCGCGCTTCCTGCGAATTGCCGGTTGATAGGGTAGGGGGATACAGCAGCGTCGGCGCACCCGCGACCTTCAATTTAGGATCGAGATACGGGAATGGGTGTCGTTTCAGCAGTAGAACCGGCTAGGCGGCGCTCCAAAGTGCCGCCGGAACATGGCCGTGAAGGCGCTCTGACTGGTATAGCCGCTGTCCATCGCCACATCGATGATCCGGTCGCCGCGAGCGAGCCGCTCCAGCGCGAACAGGAGCCTCGCCTGCTGATGCCATTGTCCGAACGTCAGCCCCGTCTCGTCGAGGAAACGGCGCTGGAGCGTGCGCTCCGTCACGCCGCACCGGCCGCCTACTGCCTGGCCGTGAGGTCCTGATCCGGCGCCTCGGTCAACGCGCCGCAGATACGGCGTAACCGATCGTCTTGCGGGTGAGGGAGGTGGAGCGGCGGAACCGGCATGGCGTCCAGCTCGTCGAGCAGCAGACGCATCAGCCGATCGTCGCGCCGGTTCATCATCTTCTGTGATGACCTGGCGTTCGATGCCGGGGAGGCGGATTACAAGGCGCTCAGGGCCGTCCTTGATGGCGGCCTGGCGGGCCGCCCCGCTAACGTCATCATCTACGCGACCTCAAGCCGACGCCACCTGCTTGCGCGCGAGATGATCGAGAACGAGCGATCAACGGCGATCCACGCGGGCGAGGCGACGGAGGAGAAGGTGTCGCTGTCCGATCGGTTCGGCCTGTCGCTGGCTTCCACAATATGGATCAGGACGCCTATCTGGCAATCGTCCGCGGCTATGCCGACGCGCTGCTCGACGCTGACGCAGCGATCGACCTCGACGCGCGCGCTGGCGTGGGCCGGGGAACGGGGATCGCGATCAGGGCGCACGGCATGGCAGTTCGTGCAAAACCTCGGCCTAATACCGCCCGGCAACTGACGATCCCCGACAAGCCCGGTCCCAATCGGGAACGTGATGCGGGGCGGTTGGTGACTGCATGCGCAGGCACCCGATGACAGGCTTGGCTTTCCTCAAACCTGTTCCCGATTGTGTTTTCCCGAAATGGCGCATTAGAGATGGAGAAGCAGGATGATCGCGCATTCCCCAAGCGGGCCGGTTTCAAGAGTGGGGGTGATCGATTGAACGGCAATGTCTGCGGCGCTTACTGTCCGGCGGCGGTTTAATGGCACTCGGTCGACGGCTTCCGTCAGATCCGGACCTTCTCGCCAGCACATGTGAACGGCAATATCTGGTCGCGACCCGTCCGGCCGCTGCTGCACGGTTGAGCGGCTGATCGACAGTTCGCCTCGCCCCGTGCGAAGCAGCTTGCGCGTCCACATCCTTCCACTATATTGAGACACATGAATAAACCCATGACCCTCAATGTTCGCATCGGCGGCGCGCTTGGCGATTTCGTCGCCACCAATGTCGGCGGCCAAGGCGCCTATGAGAATGTCAGCGAATATGTCCGCGACCTGATCCGCCGCGACAAGGAGCGAACCGAAGCCGAGCAGTTCAATCGGCTTAAGGCCGAGCTGACCCGGGCCTTCGCCGCGCCCCAATCCAGCTATGCGCCGCTCGATGCGGACGCGGTGATCGCGCGCAACCATCGGGGCTGATATGACCGGCTTCACGGTCTCGGCGATTGCCGGGCAACGACTCGACGAGATCTACGTCTATACCCGCGACACCTGGGGCGAAACGCAGGCGGAAACCTATGTGCGGGAGCTCTTCGGGTGCTTCGACCGTATCGTGCGCCGCGATCAGCTCTGGCGCGCGGTGCCGGCCGAGTTCGGTGTGGATGGCTTTTACTGCCGGCACGCGCATCATTACATCTATTGGCGCCAGTTTGCCGATGGCACAGTCGGCATCGTGACGATCCTGCACGAGCGGATGCACCAGATGGATCGCTTTCGCGAAGACAGCGTGCCCTGACCAACCACTCGGTCGATACGGCTGTTGACTGGACCGCATACGAACTGGGAGCGATCGACGACGCGAAATCGCTTCAGACATGGCTTTCACACCCAAGGACCGTCCCAGACTGCGCGAATGTGAACAGTCGAACCCAATAACCGGCACATCTCTTCGTCGCGGTGATGGGCGCGTCGAGCCTGTCCTTCGCCTGGCCAACCTGCGCGGAAGCGCTGCCGGACTGGGTCGACGCACACGTTCGCGCCTACGCATTTTTTGGCGGTGCCACACGTCTCCTCGTGCCGGACAACGCCAAGGTCGCGGTTATCAAGGCTTGTCTGTACGAGCCGAAGGTCAACCGCACCTACAGCGAACTCGCCGCGCATTACGACACCGCGGTGCTGCCGGCGCGACCGTACCGGCCGCGCGACAAGGCGAAGGTCGAGGCCTGCGTCGGCATCGTTGAGCGCTGGCTGCTGGGGCGCCTTCGGCGCCGGGTCTGGCACGGCGTGGAGGAGTTGCGCGGCGCCGTGGTCGCGATGCTGGTCGAACTGAACGAGCGTCCCATGCGCCGGCTCGGCCGCTCACGCCAGGAGCTGTTCGAGGAACTGGATCGCCCCCATCTCAAGCCATTACCGGTGGAACCCTATGTGCTGGCGGAATGGCGACACTGCAAAGTCGGGCTCGACTGTCATGTCGAGGTCGGCCGCCATTTCTACTCTGTGCCCTATCGCCATGCCCGGACACAGGTCGAGGTGCGCCTGACGGCGCGAACCGTCGAGATCTTCCTCAAGGGCGAGCGCATCGCCGTAGCCATCCGGCGGGAGACGCGCAAAACGAAGCGCATGCGCCTCTTTACCGAGTTTGTGTCCCGCAAGCTCGCGACGCATGCTCATCTTCTTGCGGGAGTGCCGATCTCGCTCGTCTGACGCATGGGTGGTCTCGCGGGCGGCGGGTGCGCGCGCACTTGCGTAAGAGCGGACTGATCGAAAATTCTCCTAAAGTCCCGCCGTTACCGGTCCAGCGCTGAGCGAGATGAAACGACGGCTTACGAGATCGCACCATTCGGCCGCGAATGACTGCAATTAGGCGCGTAGCAGAAGCGCGGGCGCCTGCTCGACTTGGCGTTCCGTGTTCTTTCGAGCGGTGAGCGCAGCCCTGCTGAGGTGGGCTTAAAAGCCAGATCCGGTGCGGCCCGATTGAAGAGCAATACCGGATCGAGGCAGTCACCAAACGAGATCAGGCCGAAAGGCCTGTCGAGCCGCTAAGACGTCGTACCAGCGCTGAGTCTCGCCGTTCGCCTCGTGAATGCCCAGTTGCAGCGCGTTGGTGGCGAAATCGATTGTCACGAACGCGGTGATGTCTGCAGCGGAAATGAGGGGGCCGGCCACGAAAGGCTGCTCGCAAAGCCGCGCCTCGAGATCCGCATAGAAGTCCCGGACCCGCGCCATCCCACGATCGACGAGGGCCGGAATCTGCCCATAATCGTGCGGCCCGGAAATGGCCCGGTCCTTCAGCCCCGCAGCGCGATTGCGCACCGTCTCCATCACCGCGGCGAAGCCTTCGAGTTCCATGCGGCGCTCCCACATCTGAACGACCGCTTTCTCGGTCGGCCCCGAGCCCAGCAGAGGCGTGTCTGGGAAAGCCTCGTCGAGGTAGCGCATAATCGCCGGCACTTCGCCAATTGCAGTGCCATCCTGCAGCACCAGCGTCGGAACCACGCGACGTGGGTTGATCACGGCATAGGTATCGGAGAACTGCTCCCTGGCGCCCAGATCAACCGGCACTTGCGTGACGGTTATGCCCTTTTCGGCCAGGAAGATGCGGACACGGCGCGAATTGGGCGAGCCGTTCGATTGGTAGAGTTTCAGGTTCGTGTTCATTTCGAATGTCCTTGAAATGAGCAATGATCAGAGCTTCGAGCCGCCATCGACGTAAAGTGTGTCGCCGGTGATCCAGCGGGCCTGATCAGAGGCGAGGAAAGCGATGGCGTCGGCGATGTCCTCGGGCTCGGCCATGCGCTTCAGGGCCTGCATGTCGAGCGTGAGGGCACGGCCCTGCTCGGTCCTCGCGAAGGTCGACATCTCGGTCGGGACAACCCCCGGCGCCACGGCGTTCACGCGGATACCCTTGCCGCCGAGAGCGGCAGCGAAGTGCGTGACCATCGTGTCGATCGCGCCTTTGGTTGCGGCATAGGCCGAAAGATTTCCAACGGCAGAATCGGCCGCGAGCGACGACAGGAGCACGATACTTGATCGTTCGCCCATGATCGGCAGGAGTTGTTGGACGAGGAAGAAAGGCGCCCGGACATTGACCGCGAACAGCCGGTCGAAATCCTCGACGGTCGTCTCCTCGATCGTCGCCGCCTGCGAAATTCCAGCATTGGCGACGAGGATGTCGAGGCGATCGCCGACGATGGTACGAACCTTTCGCGCCAGATCATGGGCTCCGTTCGGAACGGACAGGTCGGCGCCCACTGCTTCTGCCCGGCCACCCGCATCGCGGATCTCCTGAACGACCACCGTCGCCTTATCGGCGCCGCGGCCATAATGGACGAGAACCTGTGCGCCGGCTTTCGCGAGCGCCTTGGCGGTGGCGCGGCCGATGCCGCGCGACGCGCCGCTGACGAGTGCGGTCTTGCCGTTGCAATCCTTCATGACGTATCTCCTTGGGGTGCGAGGGATCGTCCGGCCCCGCGCTTCGGGCGGCGCCGTTCGATCAGCCCGCTTCGAAAAGGTCAGATGTCGAGGAACATCGTGGCGTGCGCCACGAACAGGTCCGGATATTGATAGATCGAGCCGTGCCCCGAGTCCGGGTAAACGACCAGTTGCGCGTTCGGCAGTTCGTGCTGCAGAGTGAGCGAGTGGATCGTCGGGATGATCGCGTCGTCGCTGCCTTGTGCGATCAACGTCGGCTGCTTGATCGACCTCAGATACTCGAGCGCGTCGGCCTCCGGCGTGATCCACTTGTCGATCGCTTCACCCTGGGCCGCAACGGTCTGCTCGCTCACCTCGGGATCACGATCCTTGCGGCGCCATTTGCGCTCGAGGAAGGCGAGGCCCGCCTTGCGGCTGGATTCGGTGTTCTTGAAGTGGACATGGAGCCAAACATATTCGGGCGGATCGTAGTTGCCGGCGAAAATCTCCTGCGAGCGGCTGAGCGTCATGTCCATACCGCGATGGCCGGTGCCGACGAGGATCACCTTGCGGACAAGGTCTCCGCCCTGAAGCGCTGTCTCCTGCGCGACGAAGCCGCCGATCGAGATGCCGAGCACATCGACCTGCGAGAGGCCGAGCGCGCGAATGAACGCGATCGCGTTGGCGCCCATGTCCTGGAAATTCGTCGGGGTCTCGCCCGATGAACTGGATACGCCGGCGTTGTTGAAGAGGATCACCTCGCGGCTCTGGGCCAGGCCGTCCGTGACCGCCGGGTCCCAATAGTCCATCGTGCCGGTGAAATGCTGGTTGAAGACGATCGGCACGCCGCCTGCCTTGCCGAAGCGGCGATAAGCGAAGCTGATGCCATTGGCTTCGACGAATTGCGTCCGGACAGTGTCGTGGGTGTAGGTCATGTTCCGATCCTTTCGGAAAACGCCCGGCGCGCGTTCACGAACGCGCGCCGGCACTGGTCACTGGGCGAGCTTGCCGCCATCGACGCCGAGCACCTGGCCGGTCATGTAGCCGGCCTGATCCGAAGCGAGGAAGACGATGGCCCCCGCCAGCTCGTCGACATGGCCGGCGCGCTTCATCGGGACGGTCGAGAGCAGGCCGGCCTTGTTATCCTCATTGCCGGTGAAGCGGTCGAGCATATCGGTCTGGGTCGCGCCGGGCGCCACCGCGTTGACGCGGATACCCGAGCCGGCCGTTTCGAGAGCCGCCGATTTGGTAAAACCTTCGACCGCATGCTTGCTCGCCGCATAGACCGAGGCATAGGCACCGCCACGCTGACCGAAGGTCGAGCTGACGTTGACGATATTGCCATGGCCTTGCGCCTGCATCGCCCGGATCTCGTGCTTCATGCTGAGCAGGGTTCCGAGCACGTTGGTGTCGAAGGTCGCGGCATAGCTTTCAGCGGTCTGGTCAACGATCAGGCCGGGGTGGCCTTCGGTTCCGGCGGCATTCACTGCTGCGTCGATCCGGCCGAAGCGGGCGACGGTCTGGTCGACCAGAGCGGCGACCTCCTCGTCCCGGCGCACGTCGGTCGGTACGAAGAGCGCGTCGCCGCCGAGCGCCTTGAGCTCGGCTTCCAGCGCCTTGCCTTCCGCTTCGCGGCGGCCGGCGACGACGACGGTGTCACCCTGGCGGGCGAAAGCGAGTGCGGCGGCGCGGCCGATGCCGGAGATGCCACCGGTGATGAGGATGATCTTCTTGTCCATGGTCTTGTCCTTTCGTGACTCGCCGAAGGCAAAGCCCGTCCGACCACGAAAGCGCACCCTTGCGCCTCCATGCTTTGCTCGACCGTCCTTGCTTCGATGGTGTCGATGTAGGCCAGCATTGCCGCCGGCAAAAAGACTTTGTATGTCCATGAGCGATACCTCGCAGGCATGGGTCGCCGATGGAACTACGCCACCTCCGCTATTTCGTCGCTGTCGCCGAGGAAGGCAGTGTTACCGTTGCAGCGGAAAAGCGGCTGCATACCGCTCAACCTTCGCTCAGTCGTCAGCTCCGCGATCTCGAACTGGAGGTCGGGACACAATTGTTCACCCGCGGTGCGCGTGGGATCGAGCTGACCCCGGCCGGACGCGCCTTTCTCGACCATGCCCGGCTGGCATTGAGCCAGGCCGCCGAAGCCGTTGCCGCCGCGCGCCGTGCAGCACGGCCTGCGAAGGCGACGTTCGCCGTGGGCTTCCTCACCGGTCAGGAAGTCGATTGGCTCCCTCACGTCACGCAGATCCTGCGGGCCGAACTACCCAATATCGACTTCAAGGTATCCAGCCTCTACTCTCCCGACGTCGCAGATGCGCTTCAGAGCGGCGAACTCGATCTTGGATTTCTGCGCGTCGAACCACGACCAGACGTCACCTATAAAGTCATCGCAAAGGAGCCGCTTGTCGCAATCCTGCCCAGTGACCACCACCTTGCGAAGGAAGCCGAAGTGGCGCCGGCCGACCTCGTGGGCGAGAGCCTGATCGGCTTTTCCGACGTGCCGCATGTGCTGCGAGACGTGGTCGATACCTATCTTCGACAGCAAGGCGTCGAGATCACACCCAGCCACCGCATCGACAATTTCGCGATGGGAATCTCGCTTGTCGCTTCGACGCGGGGAATCGCGCTTCTACCCACTTACGTCGAACCACTGTTGCCCTGGTCGGTCGTAAGCCGACCGCTCAAGGGCAAACCACCCACGATCGACCTCGCCGTCGGATATCGCCGCGACAACAAGTCGCCGGTGCTTGAGACATTCCTCGCCGGCATCGGGCAGTTGATCGCCGCAGGTCCAGCAGGCGTTCGAAATACTGGCTAGGTGCGCAGGCGTGGCGCGGTTAGCGCCGGACACTGACGATGTGGGTTCACAAGCCGTGTGGGCAGGGATGTCACTGAGCCCGGTCGTGCTCATCTTATGAACGGACGGCAGCTTACAGGTTGGACCGTCCCGACCGAGAATGACAGGATTTGGGGCGCGTTGCCGCCCAAACGCGCCGGGCACGATCGGCCGTATGAAGCAAGGGCGCCTTGCCGACACTGGCACCTCGATTTCATAAAAAACGCACGGCCTGACTGTGAGGGCCCCTTTCGACCTACTCGTTCGTTATAGCCTCGGCCGACGTACCCGGTCGCTCCACCCAGGAGGTGATCATGCCCAAACTAGCTCTTTACGTGCCATTGAAGGCCAAACCCGGCAAGGAGAGCGACATCGCTGCATTCCTCAAGTCGGCACTGCCGCTGGTGCAAGATGAGCCCGGTACGCTGACCTGGTATGCGATCGAAGAAGGCCCGGGCGCATACGCCATCTTTGACACCTTCGACACCGAAGAGGATCGACAGGCTCATCTCGACGGTAAAGTCGCCGCTGCGCTGATGGAAAAGGCGGGAGACCTGTTCGCCGAGCCGCCGCAGATTCATAAGCTCACGCTTCTAGCCGCGAAATAGGGCGCGCTCGCTGGCCTTATCATTCCGATTGGAGGCCGGCGGAACGGCAGCTTGTGGGCGTAGACGCTTCTGCCGGCGGTGACCGCTGTTAAGACGCGATCCGACTATTGCATCCGGTCGATCGACGGCCGTACTTTCGTTCCCTATTGCGGACGTTCAATTCTCGGCTGACAATGCCCCGATAATCGGAAAATGGTTCAGTCGAAAGGATCTCCAGTCGCCACGGCTGCCCGTCATATGGCCCAAGCTGCCGAAAGCTGGGTTTCTATCGGGTCGTCGCGTGAGTGTTGAGGGTGTCGATTGACGAAGATTATACCGCCGGGCTGTGCCACCCGCTGCGACCGATGCCCGACGGCCTTCGCCATCGCGCTCGCCGCCACCGTCATCTTCTGGCTCTGATCCACGACTCGTGACCCCGGCGCTGGACCGGACGACGCCCATTTCCATTCTCACCCCCGGCGCGGCGATAGCAGCAGCCGTGCGCTGAACAGAGCTGGCGGCGCCGCTTCATCGCCACGGAAATTCGAGTTGCAAGGCAACGAACGCGGCGGTTCCTTTGCCATAGCGCGCCGCAATCGCTTTGAGCGCACGATCGAGTTGCGACGCGGGGGGAATGGCAGGGTCCAGGGACTGGGTCAGGTCCGTTTCACGCGCGGAACGCCCGCCCGTTGCGAGCTTCAAACCGTCGGCGGTAAGTATTGTCGCTTGCGAGGTCAGCGCCACCGCCTTCGAGCGATAGGTGCGCGACCAGGCGTCCGCGGTGAGCGCGAGGGCGATACCATCCACGCCGTCGGCAACCGGGATACCGATGGTTTCATGGCCCCAGACCGCCGCGCTGTTCGAGGCCAGTTGCCACACCCAACCGGCATTGAGGTGAAAATCGCGGCTGTTATGCGCAGCGTCATAGCCCATCACCCCAAGTTGCGCGGCGAGCTTCTCGACGCGCTCCTTCCCGCCGATCGCCTCCACCATCGCCAAGGAAACCGGGATCGACGCTGTTACCCCGGTTGTCGTGACGACGCCGCGGTCCACGACGTAACGCCGATCGCGCGCATAACGCATCGCGGGATGCGCGCGCATCAGACCGTCGATCGCATACCAGTGCGTCGTCGCCATCCGTCCGTCGAGCAGACCGGCGCGCCCCAGCACCTTCGCGCCCTCGCAGATGCCGATGATCGTCGCCCGCGATGCCACCTGTTGCCTTATCCACGCAACGATCGGCCCCTCGCGTTCGTCGTGATGATAGGCCGGCACGATGACATAATCCGCACCGTCGGGGTGCGCCTTGTCGAAACCGGCAAGCGTATCCTGCGGCTCGATCGAGAGCGCCGGCATCATCGTGATCGTTGTGTCTGTCGGTGCGATCACCGTCACATCGACGAGCCCCGATCGCGTCAGGACAGCCTGCGGGATCATCAGGTCCGTCGTCTCCGCGCCGCGATTGTCGGCAACGATTGCGACCAAGGGCCGCGCCCGCTTCGGCGGTTTCATCCCGGCGATGAGGCGCCGCTGTTCGTCGGCAGCGAGCGGCAGCGCGACGCTTCCCGCTTTCCCGCTGCACCCCGCCGCCAACGCCGCAGCGCCAAACCCGGCCGCGCCTGCCAGAAAGCCCCGGCGCGCCAATCGATCATCAATCCGCTCATTCATGCAGACAAATCTATGCACAAAGCCTATCTGACTGAAATGCCACAGATATCGGAAAAACAGCCAAAATCGCACGCAGACCGACAGCGGTTGGTAATCCTCGTTGCCTTCGAGGGCGTGGAACCGCTGGACGTTACCGGACCGATGGCGGTTTTCCATCGCGCCGAGGAACAGGTCCCAGGTAGCTATGATCTCCGCGTGGCGAACCTCAGCGGCACCGAGGTAGTTACTGCGATCGGCTTGACGCTGGGCGGGACGGTCGCGCTCGAAGACATTGAGGCCGATCCCGACACGATCCTCGTCGCAGGCGGCGGCGAGAAAGCGGTTCGCGCCGCGGCAACCGACGCGCATCTTATCGGCTGGCTGACCGAACGCGCGCCGCGCACGCGCCGAATCGGCAGCATCTGCACCGGCGCGTTCGTGCTCGGCGCAGCAGGGCTGCTCGATGGGCGCTGCGCCGCGACGCACTGGGCGGCGGCGCGCGAGTTACAGGCCTATTTTCCCCTGGCGCGCGTTGATGCCGACGCAATCTACCGGATCGACGGCCCGATTTGCACATCCGCCGGGGTGACCGCCGGCATCGATCTCGCATTGGCGCTGGTCGCCGCCGATCTGGGGCAAGGCGTCGCCGCGAAAATCGCGCGCGATCTGGTGCTGTTTCTTCACCGCCCCGGCGGGCAGCGCCAGTTCAGCCAGACCCTCGCCGCGCAATCTCATGCAAGCAGCCGCTTCGCCGATATCCTGCCGTGGATCGCCGACAATCCGACGGCGGACTTGTCCGTATCGGCGCTTGCCGCTCGATGCGCGATGAGCGAGCGCAATTTTGCGCGACGTTTCGCGACGGAGATCGGCAAGACGCCAGCGCGCTACGTGCTGGAGGTACGACTCGATCATGCGCGGCGAGACCTAGAATTGACCGATTGGCCGCTCGACCGTGTGGCCGAGCGTAGCGGATTGGGCGGGGTCGATACGCTGCATCGCCTATTCCGGCGCGAGCTCGGCGTGCCCCCGGGGGCATATCGGGCGCGTTTTGCGAAATGAGCCACCGTTCATAGGGCCGGATGAGATCGGACGCGCGCTTGATCGTTGAAGACGACGCGATTTTCCTGCACATTTGTGACGATTTAAGCAGCTTTTCACCACGATAGGGGCAGGTTGTGCAGGTTTCTACCGACATCGATATCGATCAGATGGATTATCGACTCCTGCGGGAGCTGACGCGCGACGGCCGGGCATCCGATGTGGCGTTGAGCGAGCGGGTGCATCTTTCCAGCACCGCCGTCGGGCGTCGGCGGAAATTGCTCGAGGATCGCGGGATGGTCCAAGGCTATAGCGCAGACCTCAGCCTGTCGCGGCTCGGCTTTGGCACGACGGTGATCGTGGCGATAGAATTGAGCTCGCAAGCCGAGCATGTTCTGAACGAATTCGAGCAAGCCGTCTCGCAATGCCCCTCCATGTCTTTCTGCAGTTTCGTATCAGGGGACACGGATTTCATCATGATGGTCCATGTGAAATCGTTCGAACATTATGACAGCGTCTATCGAAAGGAGCTTTCCACCCTTCCTCATGTCGCAAAGATTAGAAGCAGCTTCGTGATGCGCAAGGTGCTCGATCGCAAGGTGCCGGCGGCGGTGCTGGCGGTGCAACCGTAGCGCAAACCGCCCGATGCGCGATCGCAAGGGCACGCACCCACGCTTGCGGGCGGAGGTATCACGCGCCCTTTCGCTATTTCACGCAGGAATCCTGCGCAGAAGCCGCAATACGGCTACGAATTTAGTGGGAACTTACCGCAAGCTTCTGTTAGCTTCCTATTCGAGTTCGAAGACGCCGCCGCCCTTCCGGTGTGCGGCGATCGGTTGGCTCGGACCGGGATCACCCGGCCAGAACAGATGACCCCGCGCAGGAACCAACGAGAGAGAAACCGACCGAGGTGAGGATTGCCCGAAGGAAAATAGAAAGGGGCAATCATGTCTGTTTTCCTGCTCTCGTCAGCGTTGCTGGCGCGCGGCCATCGTTTCCTGAAGCCTACCGCTCTTGCCACGACGGCGTTGGCAACGCTCTCCGCCGGCGGCGCATGGGCGCAAGAAGTTGCCCCGGTGCCGGGCGCGCCGCAGATCGGACCGATCCGCCAAGCACCTGCTCAATCGGGCGGCCCAGTCAATACCTCCGGCGCAAAGCCTGCACCCGCTGCCTCCGGCATTCCCGGCGACGACCTCGGGGATGAAGGCGCGACGCCGAAGGACGATGTCGTCGTCACCGGTTCGCGCATCGTCCGTGATGGCTATTCCGCGCCGACCCCGGTTTCGGTGCTGGGGGCGGCGGAGATCGCCGCGCAAGCGCCCGCGAACATTGCCGATTTCGTCAATACGCTCCCCTCGATCGCAGGCAGCGGCACCTCGGCGACCAGTTCGGGCAGCCTCTCGAACGGGATCGCCGGCATCAACTCGATCAGTCTGCGCGGTCTCGGCGTGGGCCGAACGCTGGTGCTGGTCGATGGGCAAAGATCGGTGGCCTCGTCGATCGGCGGCGTGGTCGATATCAACACCATCCCGCAGGATCTGGTCGAGCGGGTCGAGGTGGTGACGGGCGGCGCGTCCGCGCAATATGGATCGGACGCGGTAGGGGGCGTCGTCAATTTCATTCTGAACAAGAATTTCAAGGGCGTCGAGCTCAAGGTCGACAATGGCGTCAGCACCTATGGCGACGGGATGAATTACCGGTTCAGCGGCAGCGCCGGTTTCTCCGCATTGGACGATCGGCTGCATGTCCTGTTCAATGCGGAATATTTCCATCAGGACGGCGTCGACACGATCAACCGCGGCTGGAACAACGCCGACTATTTCCAGATCAACAATCCGGCCTATACGCCGACCAACGGCCAACCCCAGCGGCTCGTCGGATCAGGCTTCGGCGTCAGCACCTATACGACCGGCGGGCTGATCACCTCGGGGCCACTCGCCGGCACCTATTTTCTCGGCAACAATCAGACAGCGGCGCTGAATTTCGGCACGCGCAGTGCCGCTTCCTCGCCGTGGATGATCGGGGGCGATTATAAGGTCACGATGGCGGGGCACAGGGGCACCAACTCACTCTTGCCGACCGAGGAGCGGATCGGCGTGTTCAACCGCATCGCTTACGATCTCACCAACGATATCCAGATCTACGGTCAATTTTCGTGGAATCGATACGAGGGGCAAAGCTTCTATCAGCAGACCCCCAGCACCGGCGTGACGATCCAGCCGGACAATGCTTATCTGCGCACTTATTACCCCACACTGGCGGCTCAGGTGACCGCGCCTTTTACGATCGGCACCAGCAACAATGGCTTCCCCGCCCCGGGAAGCGACAACCGGCGCGAGGTCTATCGCTATGTCGCCGGGGTAAACGGCAAATTCGGGCTCTTCGGGCGGACCTGGAAATGGAATGCCTATTATCAGCACGGCATGACCAAGGCGCATGAGGAGCTGACCAATACCTGGAACGTCGCGCGAATGGCGCTGGCGCAGGATGCAGTGATCGTGACCTCCGCCAATGTCGGGTCATCCGGGCTGGCGCTCGGCAGCATCGCGTGCCGTTCGACGCTCACCGCGCCGACCAACGGCTGCGTACCGATCAACCGGCTCGGGATTCACGGCGGCCCCGACCCGAAGGCCCTGGTCTATATCTACGGGGCGGGGCAACCCTATCGCGACGAGACGATCAAGGAAGATGTCGCGGCGGCGAGCGCCAGCGGGGAATTGTTCAATCTCCCCGGCGGCCCCGCGGCGGTGGCGCTCGGCGCCGAATGGCGCAAGGAGCAGATCAGCGGCTATGTTCCGACCGAATATCAGCCCGTCCGAAATGCCAATGGAACCACCACGAACAACTGGCTCTACGGCAATTACCTGCCCAATTTCGGCGAATATAATGTGAAGGAGGGCTTCATCGAAGTCGATCTGCCGATCGTGAAAGGCGTCAACCTCAATGCCGCCGGCCGCTATACGGATTATTCGACCTCCGGCGCGGTGCAGACCTGGAAGGTCGGCGGAACCTACACGCCGCTGCCCGATATCAAGTTCCGCGCCACCTACAGCCACGATATCCGCGCGCCGAACCTGCAAGAGTTGTTCGCTTCGGGGACTGCGCGCACCAACTCGGTGATCATGCCGGCCAACTCACCGCTCGGCGCGGGGCCCTTCCAGTTCGTCGAGAGTACGATCGGCAACCCGAACCTGAAACCGGAGAAAGCGAATACATGGACGGCGGGCGCGGTCGCGACGCCGCGCTGGTTGCCCGGCTTCACCATGTCGTTCGATTATTACGATATCAGGATCACCGATGCGATCGGATCGATCACCTCGCAGAATACGGTGGATTTTTGCTATTCTGGATCGACGGCCTATTGCAACAACATCGTCTACAACGGCGGCGCGTTGAGCCAGATCGTCATCCAGCCGTTCAACTTCGCCAGCCAGCATGAGACGGGATTCGATATCGACGCGACCTACCGCACGGACCTTTCGGCGATATCGGCCGATCTGCCCGGCAGTTTCAGCATCAGCACCGCGATCACCCATTACATAAAGAACGTGATCAACAACGGGATCTTCCCGATCGACTATGCCGGCGTGAACGGCGGCAGCCTGGCGGGCACCTACAACGCACCCCATTGGGTCTATCGCGTCAGCGCCTTTTACAAGGTCGATCCGGTGACGATAAATCTGGTCGCACGCGGTTTCGGGTCGGGAGTCTACGGCAACGATTATATCCAGTGTACTTCGGGATGCCCCGCGTCGACCAATCAATATCGCACGATCAACAACAACCACATTCCCGGCGCGACCTATTTCGACGCATCGATCAGCTTCAAATTCTCCGCCGGCAGCCATGACGGCAGCTTGACCTTCGTGGTCAACAATATGTTCAACAAGGATCCCGTGCTGGTGGGCAATGGGCCCGACGGCAACAATGTGCCGGCTTACGCCCAGACCAACCGCCAGCTTTATGACGCGGTCGGTCGAGTATTCCGCGTATCGGCGGGCGTAAAATTCTAAGGGGAAAAGGAGGGTCGAATGAAGAATCGATTTGAACGCACAATTGCCGCCGCGTTGATGGCGAGCGTCTTGTGGTCGCCGCTCGCTTATGCGGCAACCGACGAGCAGAAGCAAGCCGCCGAAGCCGGCGTCGAGGCGCAGACCAAGCAGATCCAGGTGATGGTCGATCAGGTCTTCTCTTATGCCGAGCCCGGCTTTCAGGAAGTGCGCACCTCGGCCTATCTCACCGATATTCTGGAGAAGAACGGCTTCAAGGTGACGCGCGGCGTCGCCGGCATCCCGACCGCCTTCACCGCGACCTGGGGCTCGGGCGGGCCGCTGATCGCGCTCGGGTCCGACATCGACAATCTGCTCGGCGTCTCGCAATATCCCGGCATTCCCAACGTCAAGCCGATGGTCGCGGGCGCGCCGGGGCATGGCGAGGGGCATAATTCGGGGATGCCATTGGTCATCGCCGCGGCGATCGCGACCAAGGCGGTGATGGAGAAGAACCATATCCCCGGCCGGCTGATGATCTGGCCCGGCGTTGCGGAGGAATTGCTCGGCTCCAAGGCCTATTATGTGAAGGCCGGGCTGTTCAAGGATGTCGATGCCTGCATCTTCGTCCATGTCGCCAGCGAATTCGGCACCGGTTACGGCGATCTCGGGCATAATGGCATGGTCTCGGTGGAATATACCTTCCACGGCAAGACCGCGCATGCCGCGGGCGATCCGTGGGACGGGCGCAGCGCGCTCGACGCGGTCGAGCTGATGGATACCGCGTGGAACTATCGCCGCGAACATCTGCCGCTCACTCAGCGCTCGCATTATGTGATCACCA
>NZ_DDFB01000042.1:0-31533 GCF_002336885.1 Novosphingobium sp. UBA1939
TGGCGCTTGTATTCGTGGATGCGCTTGATGTGGACGTCGAACAGTGCATCGGGATCGAGCCGGACGCCGGTGATCGCCTTGATGTGCGTGGCCAGCGCCACCTTGTTCGACCGTTTCACTTCCGCGATGCGCTCGCCCAGCAGCTTGTCGTCCGCCAGCGCGTTCAGTTCGACCAGCTTTTCCGCGTCATCGAGGAAGCCGTCGCCGATGGCGTCCTTCAGCACGGAGACCAGGCCGGGGTTGCATTGCTGCAGCCAGCGGCGCGGGGTGACGCCGTTGGTCTTGTTGTTGATGCGATCGGGATAGAGCTTATGCAGGTCGGAAAAGACCGTGCTCTTCATCAGTTCGGTGTGCAGCGCGGCCACGCCGTTGACGCTGTGCGCGCCGCTGAAGGCAAGGTTCGCCATGCGCACGCGCCGTTCGCCGCCTTCGTCGATCAGGCTGATCGCCGAAATCGCGCCATCGTCCAGCCCGGCCTTGCGCGCTTCGCGCAGCACGCGCGAATTGATCGCGTAGATGATCTGCATGTGGCGCGGCAGCAACCGTTCGAACAGCGGCAGCGGCCAGGATTCGAGCGCTTCGGGCAGCAGCGTGTGGTTGGTGTAGCCGACCGTACGCTTGGTGACGTCCCACGCCTCGTTGAATTCAAGCCCGTGTTCGTCGAGCAGCAGGCGCATGATTTCCGCGACCGCAACGGCGGGGTGCGTATCGTTGAGCTGGATCGCCGCCTTGTCGGGCAGGGTGCGCACGTCGCCGTTGTATTGCGCGTGGCGGCGCACGATGTCCTGGATCGAGGCGGAGGTGAAGAAGAACTCCTGCCGCAGCCGCAGTTCCTGCCCGGCGGCGGTGGAATCGGCGGGGTACAGCACGCGCACCAGCGCATCGGCGCGGGCTTCTTCCACCAACGCGCCCACGTGGTCGCCGGCGTTGAACCGGTCCAGCCGGATCGGATCGAGCGCGGCGGCGGTCCACAGGCGCAGCGTGTTCACGCGCTTGCCCTTGTACCCCACCACCGGCGTATCGATGGCATAGGCTTCGATCTGTTCGGCCGGCTTCCACACCACGCCTTCGCCATCGTCCACGACCTCGCCGCCGAAGCCGATGCGGTAGGAACTTTCGCGCCGGTCGAATTCCCATGGATTGCCGTGGCTCAGCCAGGTTTCCGGCAGCTCGACCTGCCAGCCATCGTCGATGCGCTGGCGGAACATGCCGTTCTTGTAGCGGATGCCATAGCCGTAGGCCGGGATGTCGAGGCTGGCGAGGCTTTCCATGAAGCACGCGGCCAGGCGGCCAAGCCCGCCGTTGCCCAGCGCCGCGTCCGGCTCCAGATCCTCCAGCGCGGCCAGGTCCAGACCGTGTTCGCGCAGCGCCTTTTCCATGTCGCGCGTCATGCCCATGTTGGACAGCGCGTCACGCAGCAAGCGGCCGATCAGGAATTCGAGGCTGAGATAATAGACCCGCTTGCCGCTTTCGGCATAGGTCTTGCGGGTCGATTCCATCCAGCGGTCGATCACGTGGTCGCGCAGCGTGAGCACGGTGGCGGTGAACCAGTCGTGCGGCTTGGCGGCGCGTTCGTCCTTGCCGACGCGATGGCGCAGCACATCGATGATATGGGCGTCGATCTCGGCAGCCGTGGAAGTGATCTCGAGGCTCATGGAACAAGCTCCACCCTGAAGGCCCGGCCGACCGGCATGACGCAAACGTCCGTCCGACCGGGCATGTTATCCCGGCCTTTCTCTGACACCGGCCCCCCGACCGACTTGCGCCGGAGCACGCCCGTTCCGGATTGCCTCCGGTTTTCGCCGTACCGTCCGGGGTGCTTCCCCCGCAGAAGGCTCTCCCGAATCGATGGGTATGACAGAGGACCACGGTTCGACAAGGCGCGATAATGCTGCGGTGCAAAAAATTGAGCCATTGTGGTGCGTGCAAGACCGGGTCCGGCCGTGGCGCAGCGCTTCGCTTTCATGCCCCCACTCCCGTTCGGGCCGGCGGCGCTGCCGGCGCGGATCTTGTCGTCATGATCCCCCTACGCGGCCGCATGGGCTATGTCTGCCCATGCGGCGCGGGAAATACGTCTGCGCGCGTTCAGCGGATGTCGACGCGCAGCCCCGCCCAGACCGTGCGCGGCGTGCCAAGATCGATCGAACCGGCGGCGTTGCGGGTCACGATCTCGGCATCGGTCAGGTTCTCCCCGCGCAGGATCAGGCTGAACGGCCCCGCCAGTGGCACGCGGACGAAGGCGTCCAGTGTCGTCGCGGCTTTCAGCGTGTCGGTCTGGAGATCGTCCTCGTATTGCGCGCCGACATGGCGCAGCGTCATCGCCAGCGTCCAGCGCGGGGCGGGCTGCCATGAAAGCGTGCCGCTGGCGGCGATCTTCGGCGTCTGCGCGGGGCGCAGCCCATTGAGCGCGAATGCCGCGCCGCTGGCTTCGACCTTGGCGTCGGTGAGTGCCAGCGATCCGTCGAACGCGAACTGCCCCAGCTTGACCGACGTGCCCAGCTCCAGCCCGCGCGCGCGGATGGCATCGACGTTCTGGCGCTGGCGGGTGTTGGTGGCGACCGTTACATTGGCGATGGCGTGCTCCACCCGATCTTGGAAGGCGGTAAACGTGAAGGTCACGGCCGGAATCGGGTTGAAATCGAAGCCGGCCTGATAGCCGACCAGCCGTTCGTTGCGCAGGCCGGGGTTGGCCTGTGTCACGATGGGAAACACGGTGAAGGTGCGATAGAGTTCGTTCAGCGTCGGCTGGCGCAGCCCGGTGTAGGCGGCGGCGCGCAGCGCAAGGCCATGGCCCGCATGGATCACCGCGCCGCCCCGGAAACTGCCGGTCCATCCCGCGCGGTCGGCATACGTCGCAGTGCCGGTGACCACGCCCGCCGCGTTGCTGGTGACGAGATGCCCGTCGGCAATGGTCCAGCGGTCCGCCCGTGCCCCGGCGGTGAGGATCACCGGGCCAAGCGTCCAGTCGTCTTCGGCGAACAGCCCGACATCGCTGTTGCGCCCGCCGGCGCGGCGACGCGCGGTGACCGCGCCCGTCGTCGCGTTATAAGCATCCTCGATCCCTTCGCCCGATGCCACGCGCCAGTCCGTGCCCAGCCGCAGCACGTGCGCGCCGCCCACCGGCGGGCGCAGTTCGGCCTTGCCGCCCCATCCGGTTGTGGGGGTGCGGCGCTGGTCCAGCGTCTTGCGATAGCTGGTGGAGCTGATGGCGATATTGTTGAAATCGCGCGCCTGAACGTAGGTGAGGACATCGAACTGCCAGCGCCCCCGCCCGATCAGGCGCAGGCTGGCGTCCTGCCCGCTCGATCCCGTGTCCGCGCCAGCGAAGCGGAGGGTGCGGTTGTCCTCGAAGGCCAGCAGACGGACTTGAAGCTCGGTATCGGGACCGACCGGCGCGACGCCGCGGATGCCGGCCGACCAGCTTTCATACCGCGCCCGCACGCTGGCGGGCACGCGCTGCGCCACCGGGGTGGTCCAGAAGCCCTGGCCGCGATCCCAGCGACCGCTGACGACGACGAAGCCCTGACCCAGCTTCGGCGCGAAGGTGCCGGATGTTTCCGTCTCGCCCCGATCGTTGGCCAGCGCGCTGGCGCTGACGAGGCCGAGCTGATCGGCATTCGCGCTGCTCAGTTCGATCGTGCCCGCCACCGCGCCCGCACCGAACGCGCCCGCGCCGCCCCCGCGTGTGACGCGCGCCGAGGCCAGCCGCTCGGGCGCGATGGCGCTCAACGGGATATAGCCGAAAAACGGGTCCGCCATCGGTACGCCATCGAGCAGGACGAGCGTGCGGCTGGTGGCGTTGCCGCCCAGCGCGCGCAGCGTGACCCCTTGCGATGACGGGTTGGACGAGCGGCTGTCGGAACGGCGGAACTGCTGGAAGCCCGCCGCCGAGGACAGCGCGTCCTCGATCCGGCCCGATGCCGCGAGCAGCAGCTTTTCGCGGTCGATCTGCTGGACGTCGTAGGCCGCGGTGGCGGGCGCATCGATCAGTCCGCGACCGGTGACGACGATCGCCTGCGCCGGACCTTGCGACGCATCGGCGGGGGCCTCCTGCGCCTGGGCGATGGTTGGCAGGAGTGCGGCAAGCGGCAAGACAAGGGCAGGGCGGGCAAACGGCCGCATGGGCGAACTCAACTCCTCTTGGTTCCGGGAACCCGCGGGACGAAGACCTCCCGGGGCACCGGGAAAGGCGCGTCGGCACGCCTAGCCGAATGCGGGCGTTTCGCCAGCCGGATTCGCGCTGCGGAGGGCATTTTGCGGGCGCCTGCGGCCCGCTCTGGCATGGTGCGGTGCGGAAACTTCCACTCACTAGGGCGAGTCGCGGCGGTTGAGCATTCGGCAAATGACGTATGTTGAATGCTCTATCTCATAATACTCTTTTGCCAGATCGTAACACTGTGCGAGGAAATATGTCCGCTCAAAGGCTAACCCATGTCGAGCCCGATGTCGTTGCTCGGATGGCGTCGGTGATCCACTGCCAGAAGCCCGAAGTGATCCAGGCGAACTTCGGAATCGGCCTGAATACGTGGGTTAAGCTGCGGGAAGGAAAGGCGATTCGCCATTCCGTCGCGATCCGGCTGCTCCAGCGCCTGCAGCGTGATCATCTGATCTGAACCTCCGCGCGATCGGGCATTTTTGTGCCCGGTCCCGATTTCGTACAATCGTCCTGAATCTGTTCGGGAGGGGTTGAGTTCATCGCGTTTGCGATGCACAATCCAAAATGGCGCAACACACAATGCCCGGCGCCTGGGGTCGATAAAGTACAATGTCCGATGCGTTGGGGAGGGGGCCGGCGCATAATGCCGTGTCCCCTGACAGATCAGGAACTGCCATACCGCCGTTCAGGGTGAGGGACCTTTGAACGCGATGCCGCATCGCCTGCCGTCCGGGGCTGACGCTGCTTGGCGTGGCCCGCGGTCACGCGCGGGCGCTTGGCCATTCCTGCAGGGCGGACACTTCCCCGCCCCCCGCGCTGTGGCGCTGGCGGTTTGCGCGCTGGCCGCGGTTGCACTCATCGTCGGGGCCGAGCTTTTCGAGAACGGTTCGACGCTGTTTCACGTCCTCGCGGCGCTGGCCGTGCTGTGCCTTGCCGGCATTGCGGTTCTGGGCTGGCGCAGCGGCAGGGTTTCCGCGCCCGTCAACAGTCCGGTCGACACCGTTCCGGAACTGGTGGACCTGCTGCGCGACAAGGAAGCCGCCGAGGCCGCCAATGCCGCCAAGAGCCGCTATCTGGCCAATGTCAGCCATGAAATTCGCTCTCCACTGAACGCGATCTATGGCTACGCCCAGCTCGTGGAGCATGAAGCGGGGGTCGACCCGCAGGAAGCGGCCCGCGTCATCCGGCGCAGCGCCGAACACCTCACCAATCTTGTCGAGGGGCTGCTGGACATCTCGCTGGTCGAAAACGGCGTGTTGCGGGTGAACAGCGAAGTGGTGCGGCTGCCGGCGCTGATCGACCAGATCGTGTCGATGTTCCGGCCGTCGGCGGCGGTGAAGGGCCTGGCCTTCCGCTGCGAACTGCCCGAACGGCTGCCGGAATTCGTGCGGACCGATCAGAAGCGCCTGCGGCAGGTGCTGATCAACCTGCTGTCGAACGCGATCAAGTTCACCGAGACCGGGACCGTGACCCTGCGCGTGGCCTGGTCCGGGCAGACGGCGGTGTTCGAGGTGATCGACACGGGGCCGGGCATCGCCGAGGCGGACCGCGAGCGCATCTTCACCCGCTACGAGCGCGCTGGCGAGAGCGGCCGGCCGCAGGATGGCGCGGGTTTGGGCCTCGCGATCACCCGCGCGATTCTCCAGATCCTGGGCGGGACGCTGGAACTTGACAGCACCCCGGGGCAGGGATCGTGCTTCCGCGTGCGGCTGATGCTGGGGCATGTGGCCGGCTATCGCGAAACCTCCGCGGCGGCGCGGAGGGTGATCGGCTACGAGGGGCACCGCCGTTCGGTGCTGGTGACCGATGACGACCCGGAACAGCGCGCATTGATGCGCCGGGTTCTCGAAGGCATCGGGTTCGAGGTGACACTGGCCCCCGACGGGGTCACCGCGCTGGCGCTGAGCGATGCGCGCGCGTTCGATCTCGTTCTGCTCGATGTGTCGATGCCCGGCCTGTCCGGCTGGGAAGTGGCGGCGCGTCTGCGGCGCACGCGGGATCACGCGATGGGCGTCATCATGCTCTCGGCCAACGCCCATGAACGCCACGGGCCAGACACCGGCGCGCGCGATCACGACCTGTTTCTGGTGAAGCCGATCGAGTTCGGGGCGCTGGTCGATGCGATCGGCGCGCGCCTGAAGCTGGAGTGGATATACGAGGGGGATGCCCCGGCGGAGGTGGGTGGCTCTCCCGCGCTGCCGCTGTCGGAAGCGGCGCGCGAACATGTTGAAAAGTTGCGCGAACTGCTGCGGATCGGGCATGTAAGGGGCATGGAAGCCGAAATTAGGAAGCTTGAGGCGGCTCAGCCGGACGCGCGCGAACTGGTCGAGGCGCTGTACAACTGTCTGGATCGGTTCGACTTGTCGGGTCTCGCCAAGACCCTTGAGGGCCTCTGACATGGATCAGCGGCCGATTCGTCGTGACACCGTGCTCGTCGTCGATGACGAAGCGGATTCGCTGCGCCTGCTGACCGATACGCTGGAAGCGGGCGGGATTACCGTGCTGGTGGCGACATCGGGCGCCGCGGCGCTGGACCTGCTGGGCCACGTTGTGCCCGATCTGGTGCTGATGGACGCGGTGATGCCCGGCATGGACGGCTTCGAGACCACCGCGCGCATCAAGGCAAACCCCGAAACCGCGCACGTGCCCGTGATCTTCATGACCGGCCTCACCGAGAGTGAACACGTCATCGAAGGGTTCGAGGTGGGCGGCGTGGACTATGTCCGCAAGCCGGTGAACGTGCACGAACTGCTGGCGCGCGTGCGCGTCCACATGGGCCACGCGCGCGCGGTCCAGGCCAGCACGACCGGACTGGATGCCACCGGTCGCCTGATGATGGCCACCGACACGCGTGGCTTCCTGCTGTGGTGTACGCCCATGGCGGAACAGGCGATCAACCGTGTCGAACCCGGCTGGAGCAAGGAGGACGCGCAATTGCCCGTTGCCTTGCGCAGCACGGTGGAGCGGCTGCTGACGCGCAAGGATGCGCGCGGCGCCTCGGTACGCTTGGAGCAGGGTGACAGCGCGCTGGAACTGGTGCTGGTGGCCCAGTACCGCGAAAACGAGGTGCTGATCCGCCTGAACGAACTGAACCCGCAGGTCGATGTGGCCCGTTTGCAGGCGCGGCTGGGGCTGACCGATCGCGAGGCGGAAGTGCTGCTGTGGATCAGCTATGGCAAGTCCAACAACGTGATCAGCGACGTGCTGTCGATCAGCCCGCGCACGGTGCAGAAGCATCTGGAGCGCATCTACGAAAAGCTGGGCGTCGAAACCCGCGCGGCCGCGGCGGCGATCGCGATCAAGAGCATTGGCCAGTAGCCGGAGGCCGGCCCTTGCCCCGGCTCTGAAGACGATTACGTCGCTTGCAGATTTTTACTCTACGAGTTCGTCATTGCGAGCGTAGCGAAGCAACCCGGAGCGGCTTGAGCGTGACTCTGGATTGCTTCGTCGACTGCGTCTCCTCGCAATGACGATGGTGAGTTTGCAAGAAAGCATAAACGCCTTTTTGAAACAGCGCCGGATCGCAAGGGAAAACACGATCGCGATCCGGCCCTGCCTTGCCCGTCGGCCTGTCGGGACCCAGGGTAGTCCGGCGGCAGTCCAGCGGGTGATCCCCGCGTCCGGCAGGCTTGGCGTGGTGGTCGCGCCGGATCATGCGCCGGTCCGCGAGACCTGAAAGCGGCGGTCCGCCCCTGGGGCAGCGGCGCTTTCCACAACACCAATTCCTGCGAACGCTTTTATGCTTTTCAATCGCGCCCGGTCTCGAACCGGCCGCGATGGCAACCCTGTGCGGGATAGAAAACCAAGCTATGCAGCGATGTCCGGATCGACAAGGGGAGCGTGCAAAAATCCGTCATAGCCGGTTTCCGCCAACCTTGCCCGCGCAACGACGCTCGTCCATCAGGGGCGTGGGAGAAGCGCGCTATGATGACCATGCAGGCCCTTGAGGTATCCACGCTGACGCCTGATCTGACCGGCCTTGGCATCGTCGCCAGGCCCGTTCCCGAACCGGGCGACGGGCAGGTGCTGGTCCGGATCGAGGCGGCGGCGCTGGGTTTTCCCGACCTGCTGATGACGCGCGGCGGCTATCAGGCGAAGCCGCCGTTGCCGTTCGTGCCGGGCATGGAGGCGGCGGGGACGGTGGTGGCCGTGGGCTCGGGCGCGGAATGGGAGGAGGGCGCACGGGTCATCGTTGGCGGTTTGACCGGGGGGTGCGCGCAATTCGGCGTCCACGCCACCGATGCGATCGTGCCGATGCCCGATGCGCTGTCGTTCCCCGAAGCGGCCGCGTTGCGGGCGGCTTATCTTACGGCCTGGGTCGCCCTGGTGCGGTGCGGAGCGGCGCAGCCGGGGCAATGGGTGCTGATCCACGGCGCGGCCGGCGGGGTGGGGCTGGCCGCGGTCGATCTGGCGCGCGCGCTAGGGCTGCGGGTGATCGCCGTCGCCTCCAGCGAGGAAAAGCGCCGGCGCATCGCCGACCTCTATGCGCCGGAGCATGTGCTCGCCGGCCCGGTCGGCTTTCGCGAGGCCGTGCTCGACATCACCGGCGGACGCGGCGCCGATCTTGTCTATGATCCGGTCGGGGGCGATGCGTTCGACGAATCGACGCGCTGCATTGCGTTCGGCGGCCGCCTGCTGGTGGTCGGGTTCGCCAGTGGCCGGATTCCGGACATCCGTGCCAACATTCCGCTGATCAAGGGCTTCTCGGTGGTGGGGGTGCGCGCCGGGGAGTTCGGACGCCGCTTTCCCGATCGCGGGCAGGAAAACGTGGCGGCCATCGTCAGGCTGGCCGGAGAAGGACGCATTCGCCCGCATGTTCACGCTGCGCTTGCGCTGTCGCGCTGGCGCGAGGCCTTCGAGGCGATGGAAACCCGCACGGTCATCGGACGCACGGTGCTGTTGCCGCACGCGGATTGATTCCGCGAGGCAGGAATGGGCGCAAAAAAAGGGCCGCTCCGTTGCCGGGCGGCCCTGAATAGTTTGGGAGAGGATGCCTGAAAGGCCCGCCCTATGTGCGTTTCAGACCGTTTCAGCGCAAGTGCGAAAGTTAACGGAACGATTGCGTTTTTTGCACTTAATGGCGCCGAAATGCAGGCATTTCCCGGAATGGCGCGGCGAAAAAAGCGTTAAAACATGGCGTTCATTCGTATGCGCCAATTGCGGCCCGCGCGGTCCGGTGCGGCCGATGCAATTCTGAAACGGAACACTTCGCGGCTTTTCGTGCGGGGTTTCGCACCTGCAGGCACGACATGCGGCGAGGCATTGCCATGCCCCGACTCAATTGCTATGAAATATAACATATTGGGAGAGTCGCTCATGATCTTCGAACGTTTGAACCCCCTGACGGGCGCGGTCGCCTCCACTGCGGAAGCCATGAAAGCGGGCGATATTCCCGCCATAGCGGCGAAGGCCGGCGCGGCTTACCCGGCATGGGCGGCGATGGGGCCGAATGCCCGGCGCGCGGTGCTGATGAAAGCCGCCGCCGCGCTCGAGGCGCGTAAGGATGCGTTCGTCGAGGCGATGATGGGCGAGATCGGCGCCACCGCCGGCTGGGCGATGTTCAACCTTGGTCTTGCCGCCAGCATGGTGCGCGAGGCGGCGGCGCTGACCACGCAGATCGCCGGCGAGGTGATTCCGTCGGACAAGCCCGGCTGCCTGTCGATGGCGCTGCGCGAGCCGGTGGGCGTGATCCTGGGCATCGCGCCGTGGAATGCGCCGATCATCCTGGGCGTGCGCGCCATCGCCGTGCCGCTCGCCTGCGGCAACGCCGTGATCCTGAAGGCCAGCGAGACCTGCCCGCGCACGCACGCGCTGATTATCGAGGCTTTTGCCGAGGCTGGCTTCCCCGATGGCGTGGTCAACGTGGTGACCAACACGCCGGCGGATGCGGCCGAGGTGGTGGGCGCGCTGATCGATGCGCCGGAAGTGAAGCGCATCAACTTCACCGGTTCCACCGCGGTCGGCAAGATCATCGCCAAGCGCGCGGCCGAACATCTCAAGCCCTGCCTGCTCGAACTGGGCGGCAAGGCTCCCCTGCTGGTGCTGGAAGACGCCGATCTGGACGAGGCGGTGAAGGCGGCCGCGTTCGGCGCGTTCATGAACCAGGGCCAGATCTGCATGTCGACGGAGCGGATCATCGTGGTCGATGCCGTGGCGGACGAATTCGCGCGCCGCTTCCGCGACAAGGTCGCCGCCATGCCGGTGGGCGATCCGCGCCAGGGCACCACGCCGCTGGGCGCGGTGGTCGATGCCAAGACCGTTGCGCATTGCCGCGCGCTGATCGAGGACGCGCTGGCCCAGGGCGCCGAACTGCTCGTGGGCGGGGAAACCGAACAGGGCGTGCTGATGCCGGCGCATGTGGTCGACGGCGTGACGCAAGGCATGAAGCTGTTCCGCGATGAAAGCTTCGGGCCGGTGGTTGGCGTCATCCACGCGCGCGATACCGAACATGCGATCGAACTGGCCAACGACAGCGAATATGGCCTGTCCGCCGCCGTCTTCACCAGGGACATCGCCAAGGGCCTGTCCGTCGCCCGCCGCATCCATTCGGGCATCTGCCACGTCAATGGCCCGACGGTCCACGACGAGGCGCAGATGCCCTTCGGCGGCGTCGGCGCATCGGGCTACGGCCGTTTCGGCGGCAAGGCCGGCATCGACAGCTTCACGGAGCTGCGCTGGATCACGGTCGAGACCCAGCCGGGGCACTTCCCGATCTGATTTCCCGAACATTCTTCCGAACATTCCCATCGAAAGGACAAGAACATGGCTGACCAGCCCGCCGTCGAGCGCGCCGAAGAAGATACCGTTGCCTTCACCGTCGAGAACGGCATCGCCTGGGTGAAGTTCAACCGCCCGGAAAAGCGCAATTGCATGAGCCCCAAGCTGAATCGCCAGATGGGCCGCGTGATCGCCGATCTGGAATTCCGCGATGACGTGAAGGTGCTGGTGCTGACCGGCGAGGGCGATGCCTGGTCCGCGGGCATGGACCTCAAGGAATACTTCCGCGAGACCGAGGCGCAGGGGCTGGGAGCGATCCGCAAGTCGCAGCGCGAAGCCTATTCGTGGTGGGAACGCCTGCGCTGGTACGAAAAGCCGACGATCGCGATGATCAACGGCTGGTGCTTCGGCGGCGGCTATGGCCCGCTGTTCGCCTGCGACATCGCGATCGCCGCGGAAGACGCGCAGTTCGGCCTTTCGGAAATCAACTGGGGCATCCTGCCGGGCGGCGGCGCGTCGAAGGTCGCAGCCGATCTCATGCCGCTGCGCAAGGCGATGTACCATGCGATGATGGGCGAGAACCTGACCGGCAAGCAGGCCGCGGAACAGGGCCTGGTGACCGAGGCGGTGCCCGCCGATCAGCTCAAGGCGCGCGTGCTCGAAGTGGCCGAAGCGCTGTGCAAGAAGGACGGCCATGCCCTGCGCGCCACCAAGTGGGCGGTGCGCCGCATGACCGAGATGACCTACGACAACGCGCAGGATTACCTGATCCGCGCGCAGGAAGCGCTGCACAACTTCGGCGGCGTGGAAGCGCGCAAGGAAGCGACCCGTCAGTTCCTGGACGAAAAGAGCTTCAAGCCCGGCCTCGGCACGTTCGACGCGAGCAAGGTCAAGCGCTGATCCGCTTTCCCGCGGAAGCGATGGACGCCCCGGCCGTTTGCGCGGCCGGGGCGTCCTGCGTTTTGGGCGCAAGAAAAATTGTTGCTTCCGCAACCGGTTGAAGCCAGCGTGCGCGCCCGAAGGAGTCGCTTGTTCATGTCCATCATCCGTACCGCTCTCGTTTCCGCGTCCGCCGTGATGGCGCTGTCCGCGGCTTCGGTTTCCACCTCTGCCAAGGAGGCGACGCATCCGCAGGCCGAAGCGCAGGCGCTTGACCTGTCAATGAAGTCCATCGCGATCCGTTCGGTGCGCGGCGAGGGCAACAAGACCATAGAGGTTGCACGGCTTTACAAGGACACGCTGGTCAAGGCGGGCTGGGCGGACGGCGATATCGAGATCACGCCGGTCGACGACACCGCCTACCTGATCGCCACCTGGAAGGGCAGTGATCCCGCGCTCAAGCCGCTGGTCATTTCCGGGCACATGGACGTGGTCGAGGCCAAGCGCGCCGACTGGGTGCGCGATCCGTTCGGGCCGGTGGTGGAAGACGGCATCCTTTATGGCCGCGGCGCCAGCGACATGAAGTTCAGCGGCGCGCTGGCGCTGGCATCGCTGATCGAACTGCGGCGCGAAGGCTACAAGCCCAGGCGCACGATCATCATCGAATTCTCGGGCGACGAGGAAACGACGATGAAGACCAGCGGCATCATCGCCGAACGCCTCAAGGACGCCGAACTGGTGCTCAACATCGACGGCGGGGGCGGTCTGCTGGACGAAGCGACCGGCAAGCCGTTGCTGTGGACCTGGGACGGCGCCGAAAAGACTTACGGCGATTTCAAGCTGGAAGTGACCAACCCCGGCGGGCACAGTTCCGCGCCGCGAGCCGAAAACGCGATCGTCCAGCTGGCGACCGCGCTGGAACGGATCGGCGCCTACCATTTCACGCCGGAACTCAACCCGCTGACCAAGGCCTTCTTCGAAAGCTCGGCGAAGTTCGATAGCGATCCGAAGATCGCCGCCGCGAAGCGCGCCTTCGCCGCCAACCCCAGGGACGAAGCCGCCATCGCCACGCTGCGCGCCAACCCGGCGACCGTGGGCATGATCGGCACGACCTGCGTGCCCACGATGGTCAACGGCGGTCACGCGCTGAACGCCCTGCCGCAACGCGCCACCGCCAATATCAACTGCCGCATCTTCCCCGGACATCCGCTGCCCGAGATCATGGCGGAACTGGAGAAGGTCGCCGCTTCGCCCGCCGTCAAGTTTTCCGACGTGACCGAGGGATCGGTGGCCACCCCGGCATCGCCGATGCGGCCCGATTTCACCGCGGCGGTGGAGAAGGCGATGGCGAAGGTCTATCCGGGCGTGGCGGTATTCCCCTCGCAATCGTCGGGCGCATCGGATTCGATGTGGTTCCGCCATGTCGGCGTGCCCAGCTATGGTGCCAGCCCGGTGTTCGGGAAGGTGTCGGAGGAGTTTTCGCACGGGCTCAACGAGCGCATCCGGCTCAGCAATATCCGCCCCGGCGTGACGTATTACCTGAGCGTGCTGACCGACCTGAGCAAGTAGGCTCTCGCGTCCGGCATCAGGCTGGCTGGGGCGGCACGATCGTATCGAGGAAGCGGCGGGCGATCCCGCTCGCTTCCTCCACCGCAAAGCAGCCGGGCGACAGGCACAGTTCGAGCCACAGGCCGTCGACCAGCGCCGTGACCGCGATGGCGGCGCGGCGCAGTTCGCTGGCGGGGACGCCGCAGCCGGCCAGCAGGCCTTCCAGCCGTTCGCGGAAACCGGCGTACTGTTCGTCGTGCTGGCGGGCGATGTCGGGCCGTGCGGTGACGAGGCCCCAGAACGCGACCCAGGTCGCCAGCAATTGCCGGTCGGCGATGCTCGGCGCGAAGCTGGCGGTGACGAACGCGTCGAGCCGGTCGCGCGCATCCGGTCCGGCCTCGCCCACCGCAGCGTCGAGCGCGCCGGTCACCATGCCGTCGACATGGGCGTAAGTCGCCGCGACCAGCGCATCCACACCATCGAAGTAATGGTTGACGAGGCCCGGCGAAACGCCCGCCTCCTGCGCGATCGCGCGCACGCTGGCGCCGGCGGTGCCGACGCGGCCCAGCACGCGCGCGCAGGCTTCGATAAGGCTTTGCCGCCGGGCGTCGGGTTCGGCGCGTTTGAAGGCCGGCTCTTTCATCTTGCGCATTCTACCTTTTGTTGTACGTTCGTTCAACAAGCTGTCGGCGGGACGGATTCGGTGGCGGATTCGGAACACCGGCGTCTGCGATGTCGTGGGAAACGCGGAGATTGAACCATGGGTGACCTGTCGTCTGCCTTCGAAAGCATTTCGTCCGCGGATGTCGATCCCGACGCCGATTGGAGCCTGCCGGGCTGGCTCTACACCGATCCCGAATATTTCGCGCTGGAAATGGACAAGGTGCTCCGCCCGTCCTGGCAGATCGTGTGCCATGAAAGCGATATTGCGCTCCCCGGCGAATACCGCACGCTGGAATACCTTGGCGAAAGCGTGGTGGCCGTGCGCGGGGACGATGGGCAGATCCGCGCCTTCACCAACGTCTGCCGCCACCGCGCGATGCGGCTGGTCGAAGGCCATGCCGGGTGCGTGAAGAAGTTCGTCTGCCCCTATCACGCCTGGGTTTTCGAAACCGACGGGCGCCTTTCGGGCGTGCCGATGAAATCGGACTATCCGGCGCTGAAGCTGGAAGAGAACGGCCTTGCCCCGGTTTCGGTGGAGGTATGGCGCGGCTTCGTGTTCGTGCGGCTGGAGGACCGGGGCTTCCCGTCCGTCGCGGAAATGATGGCGCCGTTCGAGGAAGAGGTTGCACCCTATCGTTTCGAGGAGATGCGGCGCATTTCCGACGTGCGCCTGCGCGAACGCGCGGTGAACTGGAAGAACGTGGGCGACAACTATTCCGACAACCTGCACATCCCGGTGGCGCACGACGGGCTGACGCGAATCTTCGGCCGCTCCTACGAGATTTCCGACCACGGCTGGGCAGATCGCATGAAGGGCGATCTGGTGGAGAAGCCGTCCGCCAACTTCTGGGAGCGGTTCTACCAGACGCACCTGCCCGACGTGCCGCATCTGCCGCCCGAAAGCCGGCAGCGCTGGCTCTACTACAAGCTCTGGCCGAACATCGCGTTCGATATCTATGCCGATCAGATCGATTTCATGCAGTGGATCCCGGTATCGCCGACCGCGACCGTCCTGCGCGAAATGGCATTCGCCCTGCCCGACGACCGGCGCGAGATGAAGCTGGTGCGCTATGCCAACTGGCGCGTGAACCGCGTGGTCAACCAGGAGGATACCTGGCTGATCGAGCGCATCCAGAAGGGCATGGCTTCGAAGACCTATGGCGCCGGTCCGATCGGCGCGAGCGAGGTCTGCCTGCGCAGCTTCGCGCGCAAGATCCGCGCGATCGTGCCCGAAGCGCGCCTGCACAAGGCACCGCCGGCGGGGTGGAGCCGGAAGTAAGCAAGGCCCACCCCCGGCCCCTCCCGCACGCGGGAGGGGCGAAAGAAGGGCAACAAGGTTCCCCTCCCGCTTGCGGGAGGGGTAGGGTGGGCCAACCATCACACGATTGGGGAGCAGCACATGACCAACCGCTACGACGCGATCATCATCGGCGGCGGCCACAACGGCCTCGTCTGCGCTTTCTATCTCGCCAAGGCCGGCATGAAAGTGCGCGTACTGGAACGGCGGCACGTGGTGGGCGGCGCGGCGGTGACCGAGGAATTCCATCCCGGCTTCCGCAATTCCACCGCAAGCTACACGGTCAGCCTGTTGCGCCCCAAGGTGATCGCCGACATGAAGCTGCACGATCGCGGCTTCCGCATCATCGAGCGGACGATCAGCAACTTCTTTCCCTTCCCCGATACCTACCTCAAGCTGGGCGGCGCGCCGGGGCGGACGGAGGCGGAGTTCGCCCGCTTCTCGCAGAAGGATGCCGAGGCCTATCCGAAGTACGACGCCGCGCTGGAAAAGGTGGCCCAGGTGCTGCGCGACATCGCGCTGCAATCGCCGCCCAATGTCGGCGGTGGCGTGCGCGCGCTGCTGGCGGCGGCGCAACAGGGCTGGCCGCTGGCGAAGATGGACATCGCCACGCAGCGCGATCTGCTGGACATCTTCGTCAAGTCCGCGCGCGAGTTCCTCGATGGCTGGTACGAGGACGATCACGTCAAGTCCGCCTTCGCGTTCGATGCGGTGGTCGGGAACTACGCGGGCGTTTCGACGCCCGGTTCGGCCTATGTGCTGCTTCACCATGTGTTCGGCGAGGTGAACGGCAAGTTCGGCGCCTGGGGCCATTCGGTCGGCGGCATGGGATCGATCACGCAGGCGATGGCGCGGGCCTGCGAGGACGCCGGCGTCGAGATCAGCCTGGAAAGTCCGGTCGCGAAAGTGCTGGTCAACAATGGCAAGGCCGCCGGGGTCAAGCTGGAGGGCGGCGAGGAACTTTACGCTCCCATCGTCGCGGCCAATGTCGGCCCGGCGCTGCTGTACCGCCAGATGGTCGATGGTTCGGATCTCGACGAGGACTTCCGGCGCCGCATCGCCAACTTCAAGACCGGTTCGGGTACGTTCCGCATGAACGTCGCGCTGTCCGAACTGCCGGACTTCACCGTGCTGCCGGGCAAGGAGCGGGCCGAACACCACACCGCCGGGATCATCATCGCGCCGGGCATGGACTATATGGACGCCGCGTTCGACGATGCGAAGAAGTTCGGATGGTCGAAGAAGCCGATTGTCGAGATCAAGCTGCCGTCGACCGTCGATGACAGCCTGGCTCCCAAGGGCGCGCATGTCGCCAGCCTGTTCTGCCAGCAGTTCGCGCCGGAACTGCCCGATGGGCAATCATGGGACGACGTGCGCGAACAGGTGGCCGATCACATCATCGATACCGTCACCGACCATGCCCCGAATTTCAAGGCGGCGGTGATCGCGCGGCAGATCCATTCGCCGCTCGATCTGGAACGCAAGTTCGGGCTGATCGGCGGCGACATCTTCCACGGCCACATGAGCCTCGATCAATTGTGGGCGGCGCGCCCCGTGCTGGGGCATGGCGATTACCGTTCGCCGATCAAGGGGCTCTACATGTGCGGATCGGGCACGCACCCCGGCGGCGGCGTGACCGGCGCCCCCGGCCACAACGCCGCGCACGCGATCATCCGCGACCGTTCGGTGCTGTGGAAGATGCTCCACCGCGGCTGACGGCGCAAGGAAGCGGAGCTACAGGACCTCGACCAGTACTTCCATTGCGATCTGCAGGATGAAGGGCAGGAACGCGACGAGTATTTCCCACAGGATCCAGAGCAGAGTCAGCGAAAGCGACGCTGCAATGATCCAGTGTTCCTTGCAGTAATACAGGTAGCGCAACCAGAGTCGCTTCCACCACCGGCGCTTCATGGAACTCCGCTCTCGGCACGCGTCACGGCCCAGTACACCGGCACCCCCGCCACTACGAACAGTGCGCCATAGCCCAAGGCTTCGGCGCCGAGGCCCCAGGCCGCCCAGACGATGAACGCGGCGCCGACGGCGGCGATCGCGATCATCGGCCGTTCGCCCGGCAGCAGGCGGATCGCTGCCGCCATCGACAGGAAGTAGGACAGCATCCCGGCGGCAAGGCTGACCGAGGCGATGAACTGGAACAGGTCGCCCATCCCCTTGCCGTAGTTGAGCAGGGCGACGATGGTGAGCAGCACGCTGGAAACCACGTGCGAGCGGACCGGCGTGCCCCGGCTGCTTTCCTTGGCGAACCAGCGCGGGAACACGCCGCCGCGCGCCATCGCCCACGGCACTTCGCCTTGCAGCAGGATGAAGCCGTTGAGCGTGCCGAAGGCGCTGATCGCCGCGAACAGCGCCACCACTTCGGCCACCCCGCCGCCGAACGCCTTGCGCAGCAGGTCAGCCACCGGCGCGGGAGACGCGGCGGCTTCCGGCGCGGGCATATAGGCGGCGAAGGCCAGCGAAATGCCCATATAGACGAGGCCCGTCAACGCCACGCCGATCAGCGTCGCGCGGGGGACGACGCGGTCGGCGTTTTCCACCTTGTCGGCCGGCACGGTGGCGGATTCGAGGCCCAGGAAACCCCAGAAGGTGAGGCCGGCCGCGCTGGCGATCGCGCCGGGCGAGATCGGCACCGGCGGTTGCGCCGCGCGCGGGGCGCCGGTGGCGAACCACCATAGCGCCAGGCCGATCAGCGCGACGAGCGGCACCAGCTTCAGCGTTGTCGTCACGATCGAGAGATCGCCCACGGCGCGCGTGCTGCTGATGTTGACCAGCGTGAGCAGCCAGACGCAGCCGACCGCGAGCAGCGCGGGCAGGCCCGGCGTCTGGCCGATCCACGGAAAGATCAGGCTGAGATTGCTGACCACGGCCACCGCGATCGCACCGTTTCCGGCCCAGATCATCGTCCAGTAGCTCCAGGCGGTGATGAAGCCCGTGGCAGGGCCGAAAGCGGCCTGGGCATAGGCATAGGGGCCGCCGGCCAGCGGCATCCGCGCGCCCAGCCGCGCGAAGGCCCCGGCCAGGCACAGCGCGCCGGCCAGCGTCACGCCCCAGCCCGCCAGCTGGTTCATGCCCAGCGGCGCCAGCGTTGCCGGTAGCAGATAGATGCCCGATCCGATCATGTTGCCGACGACCAGCGCCAGCGTCATCCAGAACCCCAACCCCCGCGCGGGCTTGCCCATCCGTGATTCCCTCAAGATCGTTTCAATGCAGACTATCGCTTGATTGCGCGGCGTCAGCATGTTTGTGATGCGGCGATGACGAATGTTGGCATTTCTTCCCGCCGCGCGCCCGCCGCGTCCTACGATCCGCGGCTGATCGCGGCGGCGGCCGCGATGAACGAGAACCGGCTGCACGAAGCCGAACCGCTGTTGCGCGCGCTGCTGAAGGAAGATCCGTTCGACGTCCGCGCCATCCGCATGTTCGCGGAACTGGCGGGGCGGATCGGACGCTACACTGACGCGGAAAACCTCTTGCGCCGGGCGATTGAACTGGCGCCGGATTTCACACCCGCGCGCGCAAATCTGGCGCTGGTACTGTACCGGACCAACCGCGCGGCCGAGGCGCTGGACGAACTGCAGCGCGTGACAGCGGACGACCCCGACAATCCCGGGCACGCCAATCTGCAGGCCGCGGCGTTCGGTCGCATCGGCGAATTCGACGAGGCGCTGGCGCTTTACGAACTGGTGCTGAAGCAGGCGCCCGACCAGCCGCGCGTGTGGATGAGCTATGGCCACATGCTCAAGACGGTAGGACGTCAGGCGGACGGTATCGCCGCCTACCGGCGTGCGCTCGACTTTTCACCCACGCTCGGCGAAGCGTGGTGGAGCCTCGCCAACCTCAAGACCGTGCGCTTCACCGATCAGGACATCGCCACGATGCGGGCGGCGCGTGAAGCGCCGGGCATCGCCGAGGAGGATGCGTGGCACCTCGAATTCGCGCTGGGCAAGGCTCTCGAAGACCGGGGTGAGGTGGAAGCGGCCTTCGCAAGCTATGCTGCGGGAAACGCGCGGCGGCGCGCGCGTATTCCCTATCGCGCCGACGAGACCGAGCGAAAGGTGGACGCCATGATCGCGACCGCCACGCCGGCTCTGTTCGCGGCATTTGACGGCGCGGGGGCGGAAGCGGCCGATCCCATCTTCGTCGTGGGCATGCCGCGTTCCGGCTCCACGCTGGTCGAGCAGATTCTCGCCAGCCACAGCCAGGTGGAGGGGACCAGCGAGCTGCCCGATATCGCGCTGCTGGCGCGGGATGTCGCGGATTATCCGGAAGGGCTGTCCGCGCTGCCCGCCGCGCAACTGCGCGAGATGGGCGAACAGTATATCGAGCGGACGCGCGTCCAGCGGCATACGGCCCGGCCGATCTTCATCGACAAGATGCCTAACAACTGGGTGCATGTGCCGCTGATACGGCTGATATTGCCCCGTGCCCGCATCATCGATGCGCGGCGGCATCCACTCGGTTGCTGCTTCTCCAACTTCAAGCAGCATTTCGCGCGCGGTCAGGGCTTCAGCTACGATCTTGCCGACATGGGGCGCTATTATCGCGACTATGTGCGGCTGATGGCGCATATCGATCGGGTGCTGCCGGGGCATGTCCACCGCGTGATCTACGAACGCATGGTCGACGATACCGAAGCCGAGGTGCGTGCGCTTCTGGCGGCCTGCGGCCTGCCTTTCGAGGAAGCCTGCCTGGCCTTTCACGAAACCGCGCGCCCCGTGCGGACGGCCAGTTCGGAGCAGGTGCGCCAGCCGATCTATCGTGACGGCACCGGGGCATGGAAGCCGTTCGAGCCGTTTCTGGCGCCGTTGCGGGATGCGCTGGGGGATGTTCTCACGCGTTATCCGCAAGTGCCGGCATCGTTGCAATTTGGCCACGGTCGGTAACGAACGATAGTTGCGAATTGCAACGATCTTGACGTTATGTTGCTGCGCGTCACAAACCGCAGTCATAACGCATCAGATCAGGGCGGTTCCATCATGAGTGCAGGTTTTCGTAGCTTCTCCCGGCTCGCGCTTCTGGCCGGATCGGCTCTCGCATCCTCCTCTGTTTTTGCGCAGGAAACACCGCAGTCCGCGGCCGAAAACAGCGATCCCAACGTCATCATCGTGACCGCGCAGAAGCGCAGCGAGAATCTCCAGAACGTGCCGATCGCGATCCAGGCACTGGGCACGCAGAAGCTGGAGCAGCTCAACGTCACCAAGTTCACCGATTATGTGCAGCAATTGCCGTCGGTGACGTTCCAGGCGCTGGGCGGCACGCCGGGCACCAACGTGGTATACATGCGCGGCGTGGCTTCGGGCGGGGACGGCAACCATTCGGGATCGCTGCCCTCGGTCGGCGTCTATCTCGACGAACAGCCGGTGACGACGATCGGCGGCAACCTCGACGTTCACATCTATGACATCGCCCGTATCGAAAGCCTGTCTGGTCCCCAGGGCACGCTCTATGGTGCTTCGTCGGAAGCGGGCACGATCCGCATCATCACCAACAAGCCTGATACCAGCGGCTTCTATGGCAGCATCGATGGGGAGGTGAACACCGTTCACAAGGGCGGCCAGGGCGGCAAGATCGAAGGCATGCTGAACCTGCCGCTTTCGCAACGCGCTGCGCTGCGTGTGGTCGGCTTCTACGAGCGCGATGCCGGTTTCATCGATAACGTGGCAGGCTGCCGCTCTTTCCTGCCGGAAACCAATCCGTTTGGCTGCCCGCCCGCCAAGAATGGGGGCATTGCGGTGGACAACAAGCAGTTCGTCAAAAAGAACTACAACGATACCGAGGTCTATGGTGGGCGCGCGGCGTTGAAGGTTGATCTGGACGACAACTGGACGGTAACGCCGGCCGTCATGTACCAGGAAACCAAGAGCCACGGCTCGTATGGCTTCGATCCGCGCGTGGGCGATCTTCAGGTGCAGCATTTTCTGCCGGAGTATCGCAGCGACAAATTCATCCAGGCCGCGCTGACGATCGAAGGCAAGCTCGGCAACTGGGATGTGACCTATGCTGGCGCCTATCTGGACCGGAAGGATATCCAGTCGAGCGATTACACCGACTACGCCGAAGCGTATGACTCGCTTTACTCCTCGGTAGGGGGCAACGCGGGCTATTTCTTTTTCCAGGACAGCACCGGGAAAACCATCGACCCACGTCAGCGGATTGTGGGGACCGACCACTTCAAGAAGATGAGCCATGAATTGCGCCTCGCCTCGCCCAGTAGCGAGCCGGTGCGCGTGGTGGCGGGGCTTTTCTATCAACGGCAGTCCAACCAGATTCACCAGGACTACCAGGTCAATGGTCTTGCCCCGGACCTGTCGGTCAACGGTATGCCGGGCACTCTGTGGCTGACCCAGCAGTACCGCGTGGATCGGGATCTCGCTGCGTTTGGCGAACTGAGCTATGATATCGCGCCCAACGTTACGCTGACCGCGGGCGGTCGTGCATTCATGTACGACAATTCGCTGATCGGCTTCTTCGGATTTGGTCGTAACCCGGCCTTCGATCAGGCATCCAGCAGCAATTCGGTGCCGCCGAACGCGGTATATTCGACGCGGACCGGCGTCGCTGGTTGCTTCACACCAGGCGGGCTGCGCCTGCGTGACGCGCAACTTGCCGGCAATCCCACGCCATCGTTGCTGCCCGCCGCCGTCGATGGCAGCCCCTGCACCAACCTCGGGGTTTATAACTACAGCACGGGATCGGTGAATCCCGTCCATGCCAAGGGCAGTGGCGGCACCTACCGTTTCAATGCGACGTGGAAGCCGAGCAAGGACCTGATGTTTTACGCCACCTGGTCACGCGGGTTCCGTCCGGGCGGCATCAATCGCCGCGCTGATGTGGCGAATTATGAGCCTGATTACCTCACCAATTACGAACTCGGCTTCAAGACGACGCTGGCGGATGGTCTGATCCGTCTCAATGGCGCGATCTATCAGCAGGATTGGAAGCGGTTCCAGTTCGCCTATCTGGGTGCGAACAGCTTTACGGAGATTCACAACGGCCCCAATGCCCGTATCCGCGGCGTCGATATCGACGTCGGGGTTGGTCGCGGTCCGCTCACGTTGACGATGGCTGCGGCTTACGCCGACGCGAAGACGCGACAGAATCTTTGCCTGTTCGACGATCCCACGTTTACCTGTACGGCGTCGGGGCCCAATGGACAGGCGAACCTCGTGTCGGCACCGAAAGGCACGCGCCTGCCGGTGACCCCCCAGTTCAAGGGTAGCGGCACGCTGCGGTATACGGTGCCCATGGGGGCGGCAAAGGTCTATGGCCAGGTCAACGGAACCTACCAGAGTTCGGCGGCGTCGGACCTGCGGACGGCGACCTATGAGACCTTTTCCGGCAATGTTATCAACCCCTCAGCGCAGCTTGGCCGGTTGAAGGCTTATGGCCAGATGAACCTGGCGGCGGGCGCCGAATGGGATGCATTCTCGCTCGAAATCTATGTTTCCAACGTGTTCGATGAGCGGGGCGAGCTCTCGCGCTTCGAGGCCTGCGGAAGCTGCGGGCAGCGCCCATACATCGTCCCCACCACGCCGCGCACCATCGGTCTGCGTGCCGGGGCCAAGTTCTGATGGCCTGACCGGGCCTGACGATCCAGAAAAAGGGCGGGCCGCTTCTTCGGGAGCGGCCCGTTTTTTTACGAGGAGACGAGCCTCACGGCCGGTCGAGGACGTAGCCCATCGAACGGACGGTCCGCAGCGGATAGCCCGCGCCCACTTCGCGCAGGGCGCGGCGCAGGCGGCTGACCCAGGCGTCCACGGTGCGTTCGTCGATAGGCTGGCCATGCTTGCCCAGCGCGGCGATCAGCTGCGTGCGGGAAAAGACGTGGCCAGGCTGCTCCATCAGGTAGCGCAGCAGGCGGAACTCGTTGGGCATGAGCTGGACGGGCTTGTCCTTCCAGCGCACCTGCAAGGCCGCCAGGTCCAGCGTCAGGTCGCCCAGCTTCAGCGTGCGGGCCGGGGCCTCGTGGTCCGGCAACTGGACCGACAGCACGCGATCGAGCACGGTGTTCCGGTCGATCGGGGCGACGATGTAGTCGTCCGCGCCGGCGCGCAACGCGCGGCGCTTGGCCTCGGCATCGTCTTCCTCCAGGATCATCGTGACATGCGCGGCTTCGGTCTGCGGATCGGCGCGCAGCCGGCGGCACAGCTCCAGGCCCGACATCTCGGGCAGCACCCAGTCCACGAAGGCCCACGGGCGCCCATCGAGCAGCGGCGGCGGGGACGACCATTTCCACGCGTGGAAAACGACCCGCAGATCGTCGTGCAGGAAGCTGTCGTGTCCGCCGGCGAGCGTGCCGGTGAGGAGGATGTCGATCTGACGCATTGGCCCCATCCGCTATGGATGGCGCCTATCTGATGCAGCTATGTGACGGCTGAGTGACGATATGACGAAAACCGGCGCCTTATTGGCGCAGCGCCACCGCCCGGGGCGCGCCGGTCACACCGGCAGGCCGACGTAGTTTTCCGCGATGCTGGTCTGCGCCGCCGTGCTGGAGGCGATGTAGTCCAGTTCCGCCACCTGCATCGCGCGCTCGAACGGACCGTCATCGGGAAAGCGGTGCATCAGCTTGGTCAGCGACCAGCTGAACCGTTCCGACTTCCACACCCGCGCCAGCGCCTTGGCCGAATAGCCGGCGATGGCATCGGCATCGGCGCGCCGGAAGAAGCCGGTCAGGGCTTCGGCCGCGTAATGCACGTCGCTGGCGGCCAGGTTCAGGCCCTTGGCGCCGGTGGGCGGCACGATATGCGCGGCGTCGCCACACAGCAGCAGGCTGCCATGGCGCATCGGCTCGAACACGTAGGAGCGCAGCGGCGCGATCGATTTCTCGATCGCCGGCCCGCGCGTGATGTTCGCCGCCGCATCGGGGCCGAGCCGGATCGCCAGCTCGTCCCACACGCGTTCGTCGCTCCAGTCCTCGATCTTCTCGGTCAGCGGCACGTCCACGTAATAGCGGCTGCGGGTGTGGCTGCGCATCGAGGCGAGCGCGAAGCCGCGTTCGTGGTTGGCGTAGATCAGCTCGTGGTTGCACGGCGGCACGTCGGCCAGGATGCCCAGCCAGCCGAACGGATAGACCCGCTCGAATTCGCGCGCGGCGGAAGCCGGGATCGCCTTGCGCGAAGGGCCGTGGAAGCCATCGCAGCCGGCGATGAAGCGCGCGTCGATGCGCTGGTCCGCGCCATCCTTGCGGAAGGTGACATAGGGCGCGTCGCTTTCGATCGTGTGCAGCGCCACGTCCTCGGCGCCGTAGATCACCGGCAGCCCGCGATCGGGTGCGGCATCCATCAGATCGCGCGTGATTTCGGTCTGGCCATAGACCGTCACGGTCTTGCCGGTGAGGTTGGCCACGTCGATGCGGATCAGCCGTTCGCCATCGGCCAGGTTGAACCCTTCCTCGACCAGCCCTTCCGCCTTGAGCCGGGCATCGAGGCCCAGGCGTTCCATCAGCGAGACAGTGATCTGTTCGAGCACGCCGGCGCGGATGCGGCCCAGCACATAGTCGGGGGTCTGCCGTTCGAGAACGACGCAGTCGATGCCTTCGGCCTTCAACAGATGTCCGAGCAACAGGCCGGCCGGGCCGGCGCCAATGATGGCGACCTGGGTACGCATCGACTTCTCCCACGCATGCAGCCCTGGACGGCTGCCGGCCCAAGGTTGACAAAACCCGGCCGGGAGGAAAGGGAGAGTGCGGACAAAGAAATGGTATTATCGGGACATGGCTGACCCTGCGCTCATCCCTACCTACGCGCTTTACGGCGAGACTGGCGCTCACGTTGCCGGGGGCTTCGCGCATATCGAGACGATCGCGGCGCGCAGCGCGTTGCATGATTGGGAAATCGCGCCGCACCGGCATGACGATTTCGTCCAGGTGCTGCTGGTGCGCGATGGGCATGTGCTGCTGACGCTGGATGGCACGGAACGGTCGCTGGACGGGCCATGCCGGGTCATCGCGCCGCCGCGCATGGTCCATGGGTTCCGTTTCCGGCACGGCACGTCGGGCTATGTCCTGACGCTTTCGACCGATTTTGCCGCGCGCGCCACGGGGCCGGCGGATGGCCTGCTGGCGGCGCTGGCGCAGGGCGGCGCCGGCACGATGGACGCGCGGCCGGCTACGCGGGCCTTCTGGCTGGCGGAGGAGATGCTGGAACTCCAGCGCGAATGGCGCGAGCGCGATCCGCTGTTCCTGGCGCTGGCCGAGGCATTGGTGCGGACGCTGACCCATGCCGATCGCCATCAGGATGCGGGGGCGCTGGCGGACCGGCGGCTGCACCGTTTCCGGCACCTGGTGGAACTGCACTATCGCGAACACCGTCCGCTGGATTTCTATGCCGGTGCGCTGGGAATGACGCGGCGCACGCTCTCCCGGTTGACGGCCGCGGGCCTCGATTGTTCGCCCATGGAAGTCGTCCACCGGCGCCTCGCGCTCGAGGCCCGGCGCCTGCTGCGCTACACCAACGCCAGCGCGGTGCAGGTGGCGGCGGAACTGGGGTTCGATGATCCTTCCTATTTCTCGCGCTTCTATCGCAGGATGACGGGCGTTAGGCCCGGAGAAGACCGCGCGGCGAGTTAATTCAATACCCCGCCGCCTTCACGTTTCGCGCCATTCGCGCCAGAGCGCGACCCGGCGATGGACCGCCGCGCTGATGCTGGCGGGAAGGGTCTCGAGCGCGAAGAAGCGCGCTTCCGCGATTTCCCGTCCGTCCGCCCTGGGCGCGTCGTCGGTCTGGCCAGTCACCATTTCGATGCGGTTGCGCCACCCGCCGGGCATGGCGATCCGGTCGGAACCGAACCAGACAGGCTGAACAAGGCGACACCCGGTCTCCTCCGCCAGCTCGCGCATGGCTGCCACAGCCGCGTCCTCGCCACGCGCAAGACCGCCGCCGGGCAGCATCCACAGATCCGGCTGCTGGTAGCTGTGGCGCACCAGCAGAAGCCGCCCGTCGCGATCGAACGCCAGCACGGCGCAGCCGCGCACTTCCAGACGCAGCGCTCCCCACAGGCGCAGCCGCACCACATGGGCGCAGCGCAGGGCCAGCCGATGAAGCGAAGCGGGCAGGAAGGAGAGCATGGCCTCCGTCTTGCGCCCGATGGGGCCGTGGTGGCAAGGGTGGGGCGATCGATCGTGATCGCGGGGGCTTTGCATATGGGATCGTGGATCGCCGTCGGCGTCCGGACAAGGCGATGGCGGACGACCCGGATGATGCCGTGCTGGCCGTTGGCGCTCTTCCTGGTCGCAACGGGGCCGGGCGCTGCGCTGGCGCAGCCGGCGCGGTATGACGAGGCGATTGGTTGCGCGGCGGCGAACGCCGTGGCGGCCGGCATTCTCCAGTCCGGTTCGCCAACCGAGGAGGAGCAGGCGCAGGCCGACGATTTCCAGCAGATTGCCGAGGCCTGGCTGGGCCAGGCGGTGAGCCTGTCCGCCACGGGCGAAGATGGCGCCTTCGCCGACTTCAACCGGGCATCGCGCGATATATCCGACCGCATTGCCGCCTCCCATGCGGACGATGCGCTGGAGGGCATTCTGGGCGGGCCGCTCGAGGCGTGCAACCGTCTCGACAGTCCGTTCGGCGATGACGCCCCGCTCGATCTTCCTCCTTCCGATCAACCCCCGGCCGATGCGGCGCCGGGCGCTATCCCGCTGCCGGGACAACCAGCGTAAGTCCCGATATCGGACGGAGAATTGCGCGGGAGGTGTGACGCGTATCATGGCATCGGCCGGCGTTGGTGGACAACGTGGGCGCGACCGGGCACATCCGTTCTGCGCGGGGTTAGGGTGGAGACGCACGGGGGTGCGATTCGTGGCGGCAAACGGCGGGATTTGGAGCATCGGAGCGGGGCTGCAGCGCACGGTGTGGTGGCTGCTCGCGACCGCCATCGCCGTGCTCCTGGCGGCGATCGTCTGGGCGATCGTCACGCCGGTATCTCCGCTGGGCGATTGGCGACCGGACAGCGCCAAGGTGCTGCCCGCACCGTTGCGCAAGACGCTCTATGCCGCGGTCGATCCCTTCAATCGCGGCCCCGCCATGGCGGCGCCGGGCTCACAGGCCGGCGGCACGGTGACGTCGCTGACGCTGGTGCTGTTTGGAACGCGTGGCTTGCCCGGCGGCGGGGGCAGCGCGATCATCGCCGGCGAGGACGGCGTGCAGCAGGTCTATCGCGCGGGTGATGAAGTGGTACCGGGCGTCACCCTGGCTGAAGTGGCCTTCGATCACGTCGCACTGATGCGAAATGGCGCCAAGGAACTGCTTTATATCGACCAGTCGGGCAAGGCGCCGAGCGCGCAGGGGCTGGTCGCGGCCAATCCCGTTCCCCCGCCTGGCGGCGCTGCCCTCAACGCGCCGGCCGGAGGGGCAGGCGCCCTTACCGTCGATGCGGCGCGGCGCGGGATCAATTTCGGGCCGCGCGCGGAAAGCGGGCGCATCGTAGGGCTCGAAGTGCTGCCCACCGGCGATGGCTCCGCGTTCCGTGGTGCCGGTTTCCAGCCCGGCGATGTCGTGACCGCCGTGGATGGCAAGCCGATCACCGGCGCCGGCGATAGCGCGATGCTGGCCGGCGCGCTGCGCCCCGGCGCCTCCGTTTCGGTCACCGTGCGTCGCGGTGACCGCCAACTTCCGCTGGCGATAACATTGGCACCATGAAGCATCGATCCTCCCGATTCCGCCGATCCCGTTTCAGGTCTTTTCTCGCCGCCGCGGCCATGCTGGCGATTGCCGTGCCGCAGGTGGCGATGGCGCAATACACGCTCAACGTGCGCGAGGCGGACATCCGCGCCTTCGTGGCCGATGCGGCGGAAGTGACCGGCCGCACGTTCATCGTCGATGCGCGCGTGCAGGGGAAGGTCAGCGTCGTGTCGGAACGGCCGCTGTCGCGCTCCGAATACTTCGAGGTGTTCCTGTCCACCCTGCGCGCCAACGGGCTGGTGGCGGTGCCGACCGGCAACGGCGCGTTCCGCGTGCAGCCGGCCGAAGGCGCGGCCAGCCAGCCCACGCGCATCGGTAGCAAGGGTGCGGCGCGCAACCAGATGATCACCGAGATCGTGCGCCTGCGCGCGATCGACGCGGCGCAGGCGGTGGAAACGCTGCGCCCGCTGGTCAGCAAGGAAGGCGCGATCACTGCCAACAAGTCCGGCAATTCGCTGGTGATCGTCGACTATGCCGACAACATGGCGCGCATTCGCGCGCTGGTGGCGCAGATCGATCGCGACAACGCCTCTACCCAGACGATCCTGCTGGAACACGCCGGCGCGCGCGAGATCGCGACGGCGCTGACCCAGTTGATCCCGGCGGGCGGCGAGGGCGGCCGCGCGCTGGCCACGGTGGTCGCGGTGGACAGCGCCAATGCCGTGCTGATGCGCGGCGAGCGCGATACGCTGGCGCGGCTGGCGGCGATGGCGCGCCAGCTCGACGCCAAGGCGGCGACGGGCGGCGAGATCAAGGTGCTGTGGCTCGACTATGCCGATGCGGCGGTGTTGGTGCCGGTGCTGGAACGGCTGGTCGGCGGCCAGGGCGGCACGGAAGTGGCCTCGGGATCGCAGGCCCCGGTTTCGCTGGGCGGTGTTGGCAGCAGCCAGACCTCGAACGCGGGCACGCTGGGCGGTACCACGCCTGGGGCCGGCGCGGCGGCGGGCACTGGAGCGGGATCGGGCAGCAAGGCCAGCGTCAACCCCACCGGGGCGACCGCCGGTGGCCTCGGCAGCGGCGCGATCAAGCTGGCCAACGGGCGCGGCACCGCCACGATCACGCGCTATCCCGGCGCCAACGCGATCATCATCGCCGCGCCGGCCGACGACCAGCGCCGCCTGACCGAACTCGTCCGCCAGCTCGACATCCCGCAGGAACAGGTGCTGGTGGAAGCGATCATCGTCGAGATTTCCAACGACGTGGCGCGCGAGCTGGGCGTGCAGTTCCTGTTCGGCGGCAAGGACAAGCCGTTCGCCGTCACCAATTTCGGCAATTCCTCGCCCAACATTATCGATGTCGCCGGCGGGTTGCTGGCCAACAAGCTCGACCAGACGACCACCGTGGTGAACGGATCGACCGTCACCACCACGACCAACAGCACGGCGGGCGACCTGCTCAAGCAGAACGCGGCGAGCAAGATTCTGGCGGCGTCCGGCGGCTATTCGGGTTTTCTCACCCAGCTGGGCAACAACACCTATCTGGGCGCGCTGATCAACGCGGTGGCGACCGACAAGAATTCCAACATCCTCTCCACCCCGCACATCACCACCAACAACAACGTTCCCGCCTCGATCCTGTTCGGCAAGGAAATCCCGGTGGCGACGGGCGAGGCGTTGTCTTCCGCCAATTTCAACAACACCTTCCGCACCATCTCGCGCCAGAACGTGGGCATCGAGCTGGACGTGACGCCGCAGATCAACGCGGGCGACCAGGTGCGGCTGGACCTGCGGCAGGAAGTCAGCTCGATCGCGGGCACGGTTTCCAGCCGGTCGGACGACATCATCGTCAACAAGCGCGAGATTAAGACCACGGTGACCGTGGGCGATCGCGAGATCGTGGCGCTGGGTGGACTGCTCGACGACAACGAGCAGCGCACCTTGCAGAAGGTGCCGCTGCTGGGTGACGTGCCGGTGCTGGGCGAACTGTTCAAGTCGCGCGGGCGCAGCCATGTGAAGACCAACCTGATGGTCTTCATCCGCCCCACGATCATGCGCAACGCCAACGACCGGCAGGAATTGACCGCGCGGCGCTATGGCGTGGTGCGCAACGCGCAGCGCGCGTTCGAGCCGGGGCGCGAGCCGGGCATCGATGATCTGGTCGAGGACTATCTCGGCGCCACGCCGCCGGTCGCGCCGGGCAAGACCGTCGCGGTGGCGCCGGGGGATACCGTGATCGCCCCGAAGGCGGCGGGCGAATTGCCGTCGACGGAAGCGTTGCCGGCCGACGCGGCGCAACCCGCCCGGCCCTGAGCCATGGACCAGCCGCCCGTCCTCGCCAGCCCGAACCCGCCGACGGCGCTGCCTTATGGCTTCGCGCGCGACGCCGGCTATCTGGTGGAGCGCGAGGACGCGGACAGCGTTGCCGTGGCGATGCGCGAGGGCGCGGACCCGTTCGTGCTGCTGGACTTGCGCCGCGCGCTTGGCCGGCCGGTATCGCTGCGCAAGGTCGCGCCGCCGGACTACGAGAAGCTGCTGGCCGAACGCTACGCCATGGACGGCGCGGCGGCGGTGGCGGGGGACATGGGCATCGGTGGCGAGGGGCTCGATCCGCTGGCGCTCGGCCTGCCCACGGCGGAAGACCTGCTCGACAGCGCGGACGATGCGCCGGCGATCCGGCTGATCAACGGCCTGATCGCCGAAGGGCTGCGCCAGGGCGTGTCCGACATCCATGTCGAACCTTACGAACAGGCGCTGGTCGTGCGGATGCGCGTGGACGGCGTGCTGGCGGAAAAGCTGCGGATGCCGCCGCATGTCGCGCCGGTGCTGGTGAGCCGCATCAAGGTTATGGCGCGGCTCGACATCGCCGAACGCCGCGTGCCGCAGGACGGGCGCATCAGCCTGAGCCTGGGCGGCAAGCTGGTCGACGTGCGCGTGTCCACGCTGCCCAGCCGCGTGGGCGAACGGGTGGTGCTGCGCCTGCTCGACAAGGAGAACGCCGGGCTGGATCTGGCCCATCTGGGGCTCGACGAGCGGGCGGAAGAAGTGCTGCGCCGCGCGCTGGCCGAACCCAACGGCATCGTGCTGGTCACCGGCCCCACCGGATCGGGCAAGACCACCACGCTCTATGCGGCGCTGCGCCAACTCAATGACGGCGCGCGCAACATCCTGACGGTGGAAGACCCGGTGGAATACGCTGTCGACGGCGTGGGGCAGACGCAAGTCAACGCGCGCGTGGGGCTGACGTTCGCCGCCGGCCTGCGCGCCATTCTGCGGCAGGACCCGGACGTGGTCATGGTCGGCGAAATCCGCGATCGCGAAACGGCGGACATCGCGGTGCAGGCCTCGCTGACCGGGCATCTCGTGCTGTCCACCGTCCACACCAACGATGCCGCCGGCGCGATCACGCGGATGCGCGACNNCATGGGCGTGGAGCCGTTCCTGCTCGCGTCCACGCTGCGCGCGGTGATCGCACAGCGGCTGGTCCGGCGGCTGTGCCCGCATTGCCGGGAACCGCACGAAAGCGACCCGGCGCTGCACGCGCTGATCGGGGTGAAACCGGGCCGCACCGTCTATCTCGCGCGCGGTTGCGCGGAATGCGCGCAGACCGGCTACGTCGGCCGGATCGGCGTGTTCGAGGCG
>NZ_DDFB01000105.1:0-2843 GCF_002336885.1 Novosphingobium sp. UBA1939
CGAAGGAGCCAAGCCATGAATGCACTTTTCCGTAAATCCGTTTTGCCGTTGATCCTGCTGGCCCTTGCGGGCTGCGCCTCGCAGGGCAAGCCGCCGCCGTCCATCTCGCTCGATGAGCCGGTGCAGGCGCAGCCGCTGCCGGAACCGCCCGCGCCGGTGGAAGTGGTTGCCGTACCCGAACCGCTGGCACTCCCGGCGCAGTTGAAGCCGCTGCCCGAGGTGGACACGGCCCCGGCTGCGCCGGAACCGGCCGACGAGAAGGTGCGCGTGTCCCGCGCCAATGCCGAGGCCCGCATCGCGCCCACGCGCGAGGGCTACGTCAATGCGATCCAGGTATGGCCCTTCACGGACGGCGCGCTCTATCAGGTCTATGCCGCGCCGGGGCGCGTGACCGTGGTTTCGCTCCAGCCCGGCGAAGAACTGGTGACTGTTGCCGCAGGCGATACCGTCCGGTGGATCGTGGGCGACACGTCCAGCGGCAGCGGCGAGGCGCTGCGCGTCAATGTGCTGGTGAAGCCCATCCGGTCGGGCCTGAAAACCAATCTGGTCATCACCACCAGCCGCAGGACGTACCTGCTGGAGCTGACCTCGACCGAGCGTGCATGGATGGCTTCGGTGTCCTGGGACTATCCGAAAGACCGGATGCTGGCCTTGCAGCGCCAGGCGCAGGCGGCCAGCGCCGCCGCGCCAGTCGATACCGGCTTGTCGCTGGAGAAGATCCGCTTCCGCTACGCGGTCAGCGGCAGCAATCCGCCGTGGAAGCCGCTGCGTGCCTTCGATGACGGCGAGAAGGTCTATATCCAGTTTCCGCCGGGCATCGCGCAAGGCGAACTGCCGCCTCTGTTCGTCATCGGCGCGCAGGGCGACGGGCAACTGGTGAACTACCGTTTTCGTCCGCCTTACTACATCGTGGATCGGCTGTTCGGCGCGGCCGAACTGCACCTGGGCGGTGATGGCGGCGACGTGGTGCGTATCGAACGCACCGATGGCGTGGCGCGGAGGAACTGACCATGAGCCAGGACGACACTCCCGACCTCGCCACGCCGCAGGCGGGCAAGGTAGCGCCCGAGGCGGTGGCGCTGCGCGCGCAACCGCGCCCGGTCACGCGCCTGAACCGGCGCACGCTGGCCATCCTCGCCGGCGGCCTATCGGTCGCCGTGCTCGGCGCACTGATGTGGTCGCTGCAACCGCAGCGGCGCAGCACTGGCGAGCAGACCGAGCTTTACAACGTCGATCGCGTCTCGAAGTCTGAAGGGCTGGACGCGCTGCCGGCCGACTACTCGAAGCTGCCGCCGAAGGTGCCGGAGCTGGGGCCGCCGCTGCCGGGCGATCTTGGCCCGGCCATCGTGAAGTCGCAGCAGCCGGTGACGGCCGCCTACGCGGCCCCCGGCCACGACCCGAACGACGCGCTGCGCAAGGAAGCCGAAGCGGCTGCGGCATCGTCGGTGTTCTTCCGCTCGGGTTCGCAGAAGGCCGCGCCGGTAGCGCAGACGCAGGTGGCTGCCTCGCAGGGCTTCGCCGCCAATGCGGCGTTCGACCCACTGGCGGCTGGCCCGGCCTCGACGGCGGCCCAGCCTGCCGACCCGACCGCCGTACAGAACCGGCAAGACCAGAAAGAGGCGTTCCAGAAAGCCGGAACCACGGAAACCCGTAATTCCGGCAATCTGACCCTGCCGGCTTCGCCGTATCAGGTCATGGCCGGAACGGTGGTCGCCGGGGCGCTGGTGACGGGCATCAAGTCGGACTTGCCGGGCGACGTGATCGCCACGGTGACGGAGCCGGTCTATGACACGGCCACCGGCAAGTTCCTGCTGATCCCGCAGGGTTCGCGCATCCTGGGCAAATACAACAGCCAGGTCAGCTACGGGCAGAGCCGCGTGCAGGTGGTGTGGAACCGGATCATCCTGCCCGACACGTCTTCGCTCACGCTCGACAACCTGGCCGGCACCGACCCGGCCGGTTATGCCGGGCTGGAAGACGACGTGGATTGGCATTGGGGCCGCATCTTTGCCGGCGCGGCGCTGACCACGCTGCTGGGTGTCGGTGCCGAGCTGGCCGCGCCGGAGAACCGGCAGGACGGTGATCGCGTCATCATCGCCGGCCGCGACAGCGCCCAAGACAGCATCAATCAGGTCGGCCAAGAGATGACACGGCGCAACATGAACATCCAACCGACGCTGACCGAACGGCCGGGCCTGCCGGTTCGCATCATCGTCAACCGCGATCTGGTGCTGCGGCCGTACCAGCCGCTTTTCTTCAACAGGGGGACTTCACGATGACGACGCGCAAGCTGCGGCTGGGGCCGCTGCCGAAAACCGAATCCACGAAGCTGACCTTTGCTTGCCCGGCCAGCCTGAAAGCCGACCTCGACCGCTACGCCGCGCTGCACGCGCAGACCTACGGCGAAGCGGTCGATGCCACGGTGCTGATTCCGCACATGCTGGAAGCCTTCATGGCGGGGGATCGGGGATTCAGGAAGGGAGGCGCGGGCAAGGCCGCGCCGTCGAAGCCAAGCTGATGACGCCGGTTCCCGTGGTATCCATCCCTCGAACGCGCAGCCCAAGGCTGCGCGTTCTTCGTTCTGGAGGGCTGCGGCGTTGTGGGCTATGATGATGAGACGCGGCCGCCGTCTGCTGGCAATCGTCCCCGATGCAGCACGCTCCGGCTTTCTACCGCGACGCTCTTATGTGGCTCCTAGTCCACAACGCCGCAGCCCCGCAAAGCGGCCCGAAGTAGAGCTAAACCCGCGCCCCATATAGACTTCCGGCCATCAGGCTGTTTTCACAAAACACTTGACACCGGAACTTTTTTGATGCCCACTTCCTTGTCGCCGACGTGATCCG
>NZ_DDFB01000164.1:0-4897 GCF_002336885.1 Novosphingobium sp. UBA1939
TTGGCGCTGTTGATGCGCATGCCGGTGGACAGGCGCTCCATCGAAAGGCCCAGGGTCTTGGTCGCGCTGTTGGATGCGTTCGCCGCGCGTATCGCGTTGATGTTCGTATTGATAACGGTCATGACAAGTACCTCCACTCTGTCTGCCGGAACGATCCGGCGCGGACCTGCTGGTCCCGGGGCAAAGACCGGTGTGGAAGCGGGGGGTTTCAGGGCATCCGTGTCAGTACGTAGACCGCGGGCAAAGATCGCTTCAGCATGACCCCTGCCAATCATATGATTGTTTTAGCTTGATAATCCCCAATCCTCGCCGTTTCAGGCAGCGGCGCATCGGGAAACGCGACAGGCCATGGCTTGCCCCGCGTTCCAGTTCCGTTCTATGCGGAACGGATGGCTGCCCTTACCCTTCCCGCGCTCCATGCCAGCCATGGCGGCTGCTGGCTGCGCGATGCCTCGCTGACGGGCAGCCCGTCCACGCGCGCGGTGGGCAAGGGCGATGCGATCATGGCTGCGGCCGATACGCCGCTGCTGCTGCTCAACGCCCCGCTGGTGGCGAGCCGGCTGGGTTATCCGGACCTGTCCGGGCTGGACCTGCTCGAACTCTATGCCTTCGTTCACCCGGCGCGATTCGTGGTGCCCACGCCCAAGGGCCTTGCCCATGCCCTGAATCTTGCGGAGCCGGCCAGCGACGATGCCGTGCCGCTGCTGTTGCAGGAAGCGGCGGAGGCCCTGCTGGCGGCGTGCGAAAGCCCGGACTGGGCCGAGCGCGAAGGCGCCTGGACGGCGCTCCAATCGCTGGTACGGATGCGCTGGCCCTGGGCAACGCTGCTTGCCCCCCGCATCCGGCGGCCCGAACGCGCCGAACGCTGGCTGTTCACGCGTCTGCCCGAATGGGAAGAAACGGCCGAACGCCCGCAGCCGGCGCAGGTAACGCTGTCCGGGGAGGACGTGGAGCAGCGGCTTGCCGTGCTGACCGGGCGCGACGCCGAAGCGCGCCCCGCCCAGCGCGCCTATGCGCGCGAGGCCGCCGGGATGTTCGCGCCGCGCCCGCCGCGCGGCACCGGTGCGGGCCAGCCGCACATGCTGCTGGCGCAAGCCGGGACCGGCACCGGCAAGACCTTCGGCTATCTCGCCCCCGCCTCGCTATGGGCGGAGAAATCGGGCGGCACCGTGTGGGTTTCGACGTATACCAAGGCCCTGCAACGGCAATTGCGGCGCGAAAGCCGGCGCGCGTTCCCGGCTGAGCGCCATGGCAAGGCGCCGGTGGTGGTGCGCAAGGGGCGCGAGAACTACCTGTGCCTGCTGAACCTGGAAGACGCGCTGCAGGGCGGCTTCGCCGGGCGCGCGGCGATCATGGCGCAACTTGTCGCGCGCTGGGCCGCCTATAGCCAGGACGGCGACATGATCGGCGGCGATCTGCCCGGCTGGCTGGGCACGCTGTTCCGCAAGCGCGGGATCAGCGCGCTGACCGACCAGCGTGGCGAATGCGTCTATGCCGGCTGCCCGCACTACCGCAAATGCTTCATCGAGCGCGCCGTGCGCGCCTCCGCCGATGCGGAACTCGTGATTGCCAACCACGCGCTGGTCATGGTCAACGCCGCGCGGGGCCGCGATGCCGCCCAGCGCCCCACGCGGATCGTGTTCGACGAAGGGCACCATGTGTTCGAAGCCGCGGATTCGACGTTCTCCGCCGCCCTTACCGGCGCGGAGACGATCGAGCTGCGCCGCTGGGTGATCGGCCCCGAAGGCAAATCGCGCGGGCGGCGGCGCGGGCTTTCGGCGCGGCTGGCCGACGTGGCGAGCTATGACGAGGAAGGCGCGCGGGCGATTGCGCAGGCGCGCGAGGCGGCGGAGGCGCTGCCCTCCGACGGATGGCTGGCGCGGCTGCAGGAAAACGCGCCGATCGGCCCGCTCGAAGCCCTTCTCGCCGCGACGCGCGCGGTGGTCCATGCCCGCGATGAAAGCGGCGGGCAGGAAGCCGGCTATGGCCTGGAAACCGAGATCGCGCAGATGGACGGCGCCTTCATCGAGGTTGCCGGGCGCGCGCAGGAAGCACTCGAGGCGCTGCGGCAGCCCCTCGCCCGGCTGGCGTTGCGGCTGGAAGCGATCGTGGAGGACGGCCCCGACTGGCTCGACGGGCCGGCGCGCGCACGGATCGAGGGCGCGCGCGGCGCCATCGGCTGGCGGACCGATCTGGTCGCCGGGTGGATCGCCCTGCTCAGCCGCCTCGGCGGCCCCGCTGATCCCGATTTCGTCGACTGGCTGGCGGTGGAACGCTCCGACGGGCGCGAGTGGGACATCGGCCTCTATCGCCACTATCTCGATCCGATGAAGCCGTTCGCCAACACCGTGCTGGCGCCCGCGCACGGGGTGATGATGACCAGCGCGACCTTGCGCGACCGGGCCGGTGGCGGTCGGGGGGATTCACCCGACAACGGCGACTGGGACAGCGCGATCCGCCGCAGCGGCGCGCCCTGGCTCGACATGACCCCGCGCCTGTTCTCGGCGGAAAGCCCGTTCGATTATGCCAGCCAGGCCGAAGTGCTGATCGTGACCGACGTGCCCAAGGGCGATATTCCCGCGCTGGCCGGCGCCTATGCCCGGCTGATCGAGGCATCGGGCGGTGGCGCGCTGGGCCTGTTCACGGCGGTGCGCCGGCTGCGCGCGGTCTATGGCCGCATCGCCGACCGCCTCGCCCGCGCCGGGCTGCCGCTCTATGCCCAGCATGTCGATCCGATCGATACGGGCACGCTGGTCGACATCTTCCGCGACGATCCACGCGCCTCGCTGCTGGGCACCGACGCGCTGCGCGACGGCGTGGACGTGCCGGGCCATTCGCTGCGTCTGGTGATGATGGAACAGGTGCCCTGGCCCAAGCCGTCGATCCTTCACCGCGCGCGCCGTCTGGCCGGTGGGGGGCAGGCATATGACGACCGCATCATCCGCGCGCGGCTCGCGCAGGCCTTCGGGCGGCTGATCCGTTCGGCCGACGACAGGGGCTTTTTCGTGGTGCTGTCCTCCGCCTTCCCGTCGCGCCTGCTGGGCGCCTTTCCGCCCGGCACGCCCGTTCGCCGCGTCACGCTCGATGTGGCTTTACAAAGCGTGGCGGGCGGTGTTTCTGGAGCTTCGGCAACCATCGCCAACGCCGGCGCCAGCGCCGGATCTGCCGGGGATTTTTCGTGAAGACGCTTGCGCTTTTCCGTCACGCCAAATCAGACTGGTCCGACGCGCGCGCGCGCGATTTCGACCGGCCATTGAACGATCGCGGCATCAAGGGCGCGCAAGTGATGGGGCGCTTCATCCGCGATGGCGGCTGGCGCTTCGACCGGCTGCTCGCCTCTCCCGCCGTGCGCGTGGCGGAAACGATCGAGCAGGCGAGCACGGCGTGGGGCCACGGCTTTCCGGTGGAATGGGACCGGCGCATCTACCTGGCCAGTTCGGCCACGCTGATGGACCTGCTGCGCGAAGTGGAAGGCGATCCCGCCAGCATCCTGATGGTGGGGCACAATCCCAGCCTGGAAGACCTGATCTTCGATCTGGTGCCCGACGATGGCAGCAGCCCGTTGCGCGACGTGGTGGAACAGAAGTTCCCCACCGCGACCTTCGCTGTGCTGGAACTGGATATCGACCGCTGGTCGGACATTGACGAAAACTGCGCGCGGCTGGTGGCGCTTACCCGCCCGCGCGATCTTGACCCCGCGCTGGGACCGGTCTTGATCGACTAAACGGCTTCGGCTTCCGCGAGCGCGCCGGCAAGCCCATCGCGCACCGCTTCCAGACGGCCGTACAGCACGCGCAGAGCCGAAAGGACATCCTCTGCCCGCGCAAGCTCATCGCTGCTGGCCGGCGCCGGATCGGACACGAACGGAACCGCGACAGGCCGCGCTCCACGCGCCTTGCCCCCGAGCGCCTGCCGCGCCCCGCGGATGGTATAGCCTTCGCGGTGTAGCAAGCGGTCGATCTCGGAAACGAGCGCCACATCCTCCGCGCGGTAATATCGCCGCCCACCAGCCCGCGTCAGCGGGCGCAGCATGGGAAACTGTTCTTCCCAGTACCGCAGGACATGGGGCCGTATGCCCAGCCCCCTGGCCACCTCACCGATGGTGCGGAGCGCGCCAGGATCCTTGCCGTCCTGGAAAACAGAGACGCCCCGGCCGCTCATCCACCGGCGCAGATGCGATCCTTGAGCATCTGGCTGGCACGGAAGGTCAGCACCCGGCGCGGCGTGATCGGCACTTCGATACCGGTCTTGGGATTGCGCCCGATCCGTTCGGTCTTGTCGCGCAACAGGAAAGTGCCGAAGCCTGAAATCTTGACGTTCTCGCCCGTGGCCAGCGCGTCGCTCATGTGCGTCAGGATCGATTCCACCATGTCCAGCGAATCCGCGCGCGACAATCCGACGCGCCGGTTGATGCTTTCCGCCAGATCAGCCCGGGTCAAAGTGCCTATCGATCGCATCCGTTTGGTTCCCCCAATGCAAACCCCTCCGTCACACCATAATGCAAAACGTCTGCATGGCAATGCAATGCCTTGGGGTTGAAGGGAATTCGGATGAAATCTCCGCGATCAGACGCGCGCGAGGCAGGCACCCCAGGTGAAACCGCCACCCATCGCCTCCAGCATCACAAGGTCGCCAGGCTTGATCCTGCCATCGCGCGCCGCCGTGTCATAGGCGAGCGGCACCGAGGCGGCGCTGGTATTGGCATGGCGATCCACCGTGACCACGACCTTTTCCGCCGGCAGCCCCAGCTTGCGCGCGGTCGCGTCGAGAATGCGGAAATTCGCCTGATGCGGCACCACCCAGTCGATGTCGGACGGCGCGTAACCCGATGCCGCCAGTACCTCTTCCAGCACCGAAGCAAGATTGACGACGGCGTGGCGGAATACCTCGCGCCCCT
>NZ_DDFB01000164.1:4912-15713 GCF_002336885.1 Novosphingobium sp. UBA1939
GGCGCCTGCCGGTCATCATCGGCCACCGTGCGCGCTTCCAGCACCAGCGCGCCGGCGCCATCGCCGAACAGGACGCAGGTGGTGCGGTCTTCCCAGTCAAGAATGCGCGTGAAGGTTTCGGCGCCGATCACCAGCGCGCACTTAGCCATCCCCGTGCGGATCATGCTGTCGGCCGTGGCCATCGCGTAGAGAAAGCCGGAACAGACCGCCGCCACGTCGAACGCGATGCCGCCGTTGCAGCCCAGGTTGTGCTGGACGATCGTGGCCGTGGCGGGAAACGTCTGGTCCGGCGTTGCCGTGGCGAGCACGATCAGGTCGACGCGCGAGGCATCGACGCCGGCCGCTTCCAGCGCACGACGGGCGGCATCGGTCGCCAGGCTCGATGTGGTTTCGCCTTCCCCGGCGATGTAGCGGTTGCGAATGCCCGTGCGCTCAACGATCCATTCGTCGGTCGTATCGACCATCTTTGCCAGTTCGGCGTTGGAGACCGACCGTTGCGGCAGCGCCGAACCGCTGCCCGTAATCACCGATCGAATCATCACGCCGCCGTCTCGTCTTGCGCGGCGGCGGTCTTGCGGCGGCTGGAGGAACGGATGGTCTCAGCACCGACACTGGCAAGGTCGGCCGCGATACGCTCGGTCAGATTTTCCTCCAGCAACCGAGCGGTGACCGCCACGGCATTGGCCACACCCAGCGCCGAAGCGCCGCCGTGGCTTTTTACGACAATCCCGTTGAGGCCCAGGAACACGGCCCCGTTGTGGTTGTTCGGGTCAAGATGATGCTTGAGCAGTTCGGTCGCCGGGCGGGAGATCAGGAAGCCCACCTTGGACCGCAGCGAACTGGCAAAGCTGCGCTTGAGCAGGTCCGCCACGAAGCGGGCCGCGCCTTCCACCGCCTTGAGCGCGATGTTGCCCGAAAAGCCGTCGGTCACAACAACATCCACGTCCCCGCGCGAAAGCTTGTCCGCCTCGGTATAGCCATCGAACGACATCGCGAGGCTGGCGTTGGCTTCCTTGAGCTGCTGCGCGGCGGCCTGGAGCTCCTCTGTGCCCTTGGTCTCTTCCGTGCCGATATTGAGCAGGCGCACGCGCGGCGCCGGCAGGCCGGTGACGATGCGCGAATAGGCCGCGCCCATGATCGCGAACTGGACGAGATTGCGCGCGTCGCATTCGGTGTTCGCGCCAAGATCGAGCATGACGAGATCGTGCTCGCCCATCGTGGGCAGCAACGCCGCAAGCGCGGGCCGGTCGATACCCGGCATCGTGCGCAGCGAAAGCTTGGCCATCGCCATAAGCGCGCCGGTGTTGCCCGCGCTGACGGCGGCGCCGGCATCGCCGCGCTTCACGGCGTCGATAGCGAGCCCCATAGACGTCGTCTTCGCGCGGCGGAGTGCCTGAGTCGGCTTCTCATCGCCCGAGACGACATCGGGCGCGTGCAGGATTTCCGTCGCCGCGCGCAGATTGGGGTGGTTTTCGAGAGCCTGCTTGATGCGTTCTTCGTCCCCGACCAGCAGGAACTTGAAGCGATCATGGCGACGACGGGCCAGCGCCGCGCCTTCGACCATCACGCGCACGCCCTCATCGCCGCCCATCGCATCAACAGCGATACGCGGCAGGCTCATTGTGCGAATACCCCCCAATTGATGGGATCAGAGCCCGACGGCGATGACTTCGCGGCCGTTGTAGTGACCGCAGGCGTTGCACAGCATGTGCGGACGCTTCAGTTCACCACAGTTCGAGCATTCGTGGAATGCTTCCGCCTTCAGCGCATCGTGGCTGCGGCGCATGCCGCGACGGGACGGCGAGGTCTTTCTTTTGGGGACGGCCATTTCGGCACCTGTTCCTGATCTTGCGAAACTGTTTGTTACGGGCGCGATAGGGAAAACAAGCCTTCCGCACAACCCCTGCGCGCGTATGCGGCGGAACGGCAAGTCGGGAGTCGCCCCTATCGCGGGCGAAGGCGCGCCTATACGGAATTTCTCGTGCTTTGCAAGCGCAACAGGGCTAGCAATCGTGCGGACAACAAGGGGAGTGGACGAGAGGATGATCCTGCCTGTCACATTGAGCACGGCCGCCGCCGCCGCGCTGCTGAATATCTGGCTTACCATTCGGGTCGGCATGGTGCGCCGCGCCACCGGCATCAGCGTGGGCGACGGTGGCAACGAAGCGTTGATCCGCCGGATGCGCGCACAGCTGAACTTCATTGAAAACGCACCGGTGGTGCTGGTGATGGTAGGCGGAATCGAGCTGGCGCGCGCCGGCAACCCCTTCCTGCTGGGCGCCGCTGCGATCTTCATCCTGGGCCGCGTGGCGCACGGCATCGGCATGGACGGCGGCCCGCTGGGCTTCCTGCGCGGCGTGGGCACGCTGACCACGATGCTGACGCAACTGTGCCTTGCCGTCTGGGCCGTTTCGATCGTGTTGGACGCCTGACCGATTACGGGCCGGCCGCGCGCATAGCCCGGCCGGCCCATTGCTTATCCCAGCACGTAATCGCTGACGTAGGAATTGGTCTGGCGCTCGCGCCCGAACGTGCTGGTCGGCCCGTGACCGGGCACGAACGTGACGTCGGAGCCGAGCGGCCACAGCTTCTGCGTGATCGAATCGATCAGATCCTGATGGTTGCCCATCGGGAAATCGGTGCGGCCGATCGAGCCCTGGAACAGCACGTCGCCCACGATCGCGAACCGTGATGGCGCGTGGTAGAACACGACGTGGCCGGGGGTGTGGCCGGGGCAGTGGATCACGTCGAGCTCCAGTTCGCCGATCGTGACCTTTTCGCTATCCTGCAACCAGCGGTCCGGCTCGAACGGCTCTCCGGGGATGCCCCAGCGCTTGCCGTCCTCGTCCAGGCGCGAAATCCAGAAGCGATCGGCCTCGTGCGGACCCTCGATCGGCACGCCCAGGTCTTTTGCGAGAATGCCGGTCACGCCGCAGTGATCGATGTGGCCATGGGTGACGAGCAATTTCTCGATGGTGACGCCCGCCTTGGCGATCGCCGCCTTCAACCGCTCGGGATCACCGCCGGCATCGATGAACGCGGCCTTCATGGTGCGGGTACACCACACCAACGTGCAGTTCTGTTCCAGCGGCGTGACGGGGATGATGGCCACCTTCATCGGCGGCTGCGCGGCGGTTTCGGTCATGCAAAGGGAAATGGCGGGTCGCGTGGCGCTTGGCAAGGGACGAGCCACCCACCGTGCCATAATCGGCGCGCTACAGGCGCCCGCCCTTCCACACCACGCGTCCAACCACGTCGACCTCACCCATCGCGCGTTCGCTGGCCGGATAGGCCGGGTTGTCGCTGATCACACGCATCGTGCCGGCCGGGCCGGGTTCGAGGCGCTTGACCAGCAACATGTCGTCAAGGCGGATGACGTGGATACCGGCACGCAACGCGCGCGGCGTGCGATCGACGAGAATCTCGTCCCCGTCGCGCAAGGTCGGCTCCATCGAATCGCCTTCCACCGCGATCACCGAAAGCGCGACGGGATCGAGCCCCTGGGCCTTGAGCCAACGGGCCGAGAAGCGCAGTTGGCCCGATGGCGCTTCGTCCCGCGCCAGCGCTCCGGGACCGGCCGAGGCTCCCAGCGGCAGGCGCGGAATATCCGCCCAATCGACCAGCGCGCGGGCGACGCCGCCCACCGCGACCGCGCTTCCCGAAGCCGCATGGGCCGGCGCGCCGAGCTCGCTTTCCGACACGCCGAAGAAATTGGCGAGAACGCGGCGGTCGTCCTCCTCCAGCTTGCGCGGACTGCCCTTGCGCACGAACTGCTGGAGATAGGCCGGATTGCGCCCCAGCAGGCCCGAGAGCGCCGAAAGGCTAACGCCGCGCCCGCCGGCAAGCTCCAGCAGACGCGCCCGTGCACGGGCCTGAAGATCGGTTCCGGTCATGCACCCACCATTGTCGAAGGATTTTTCCTAGACTTGTAGGATTTGTCCGTCAACATAAGAAAAATCCTAAATGGATTCGCGAGGGAGATTGCACCGTGCTCATCCGCAAGATCGAAAAATTCCTGCTCCGCACCGGGATGCCGGTGACTCGGTTCGGCCGCATGGCCGCGCACGACCCCCGCCTGGTCATGGACATGCGCAACGGACGCGAGCCCCGCCCGGAAATGATCTCCCGAGTAGAACATTTCATGAACAACTACAAGCCGGAGACCTTCGCGAGCGATGCCCATGCTGGTTGATCATGCCCTGTTTCGGGACGCGCCGCGCGCCTCTCGCCCGGCCCGCCGCCACCGCACCGCCGGTGAGCGGCTATGGCACGCCCTCAGCGCCCTGGCGGGCGCACGCGCCATCCTCGTCAGCCAACGCGAAACGCCATGGGCCAGCGTGACCTTTTCCGGCGCGCGCCACAGCTTCACGCTGCGCTTCGACGAAGCCGAGGCGATCGAGGACGGCGAACACCTGATCGCAGTGCTGCCCGATCACCCGTTCCACATCCCCGGCCATCTCGTGGCCGACGCCAGCGTGGCGCGGGCCGACCACACCCTGCTGCCCGCGCCACGGCTGGAGCTGGACATCGACATCCTGTTGCTGGAAGCATCGTGAAACCGATCGGGGCCTGAACGCTCAAGGGGCCGCGCCCGGGTAAACCCCGGTGCGCGGCCATTCCTCTCCACAAACCGTCAGAAGCGCAAACTAGCGGTCGGTGCGGGCCATCAGCTGCGGTGCAGTTGTCGCCCCTACCCAGAGATTCATGTCGACAGCGTTCGAGACCCGGAACGGTTCCCTGCGATCGTTGAGGAACAGTTCCTCCATCTCAGCACGGTTGAACGGACGCGATCCCAGCCGGCCGAAGATGGCGATCTGCCCGCCGGTTTCATCCACGCCGCGATCGCGATCCAGCCCCTTGGAGAGCGCCAGCGCCGGGCTGGGCGTGTGCGCCCACGCGATCAGTTCCGGCCGGGGTTCGGGCGAGAAGCCGTAGAAGTTCGGCTGGCTGGACGGTGAGGTAAGCTGCACCACCTTCATCCCGTTCCGCCCGTCCGCGACATAGGCGAACAGCGATGCGTTGGTGGAAGCGACGATCACATCCTCGGCATCGTTCAACTGCCCGTCGGCGGTGAACGATTGCTGGATCGCCGGGCGCGTGGGCGCGGTCACGTCCACGATCACCAGCCCCTGAGCTTTAGCCGCGACATAGGCATAGGTGCGGGCGACATAGACGCGGCGGGCATCGGCCAGCGGAACGGTGGCCTGCGGCACCGGCACCGGCTGCGCCAGGTTTGTCACGTCCATCAGCTCAAGCCCGTTGGCCGTCGTCACCCACAGGTAGCGGAACTGCACCGCCGTGGCGCGCGGGTCCTTCAGCGGCACGACCGAGGTGACGCGCGGATCGAGGCAGGTCTCACCGCCCTTCTCCTCGCTCGCCTCGCAGGGCTTGCCCGGCGACCAGGGCTTGGGGAGGTGGACGGTGACCAGCGCCTTGTCGGTGACGATATAGGCATAGTCACCTGCAAGCGTGATGTGCCGCGCCCCCGTCAGGACGCCGTCCGGATTGAACGTCAGCGCGCGGCGGAAGAAGTTGTTGCGGAACTCGCCATCGGCCAGCGTATCGACGTTGACCGCGATCAGCCCTTCCACCGCATCGGTGACGAAGGCGTAATGGTAGATCGGCGAGAACGGCTGCTCCTGGTTCAGATGGCGCAGTTCCGGCGTGTTGCGCGTGGGCGCGATCGCCTGGTTGGTGGGCAGCGCCATGCAGGTGGCGTTCTTCGTATCCACATGGGTGTCGTGCCCCAGCGGCGAGAACGGCGCGGTGGTGATTCGTTCGGAGAAGCCCTTGTTGCCGACCGAGGCGATATCATAGGCGCGGAAGCCGCCCTTGCCTTCGGCCACGAACATGTATTCGCCGCGCATCTGCAGGCAGCGGACCGCGTCCGAAGTGCCCTTGGTGACATTGGTGAACTGTTCACGCCCCTTGGTCTCTTCGGAGAGCTTGCCGTCGATCACGCCGCCGCGCGTCCAGTCCTTCAGCTCGCGGCCGTTCTTCTCGACGTGCTGCCTCCAGTAATCCGGATAGGCATAGCGGTGCAGGTAGCTGCCGATCACCGCCTGCGGCTCGTCCCATTCGGTGACGCGCACCGCCTCGAACCCGCCGTCCAGCCCGAACCAGGCGTTCATGCCGACGAAGTTCACGTAATTGGTGCCGAGCAGTAGCAGCTGCGCCATGATCGCGTTGTTATCGTCCTGCTGGCTGAGGTGGCAGTCGGTGCACTGCTTGGTCTCGTTCTTGCGGACGGTGTGCGGGAAGTGCGGCGCGAACGCCTGCGAGGAATAGCCGATCGCCGAGATCGGCGGCTGCTGCACATAGATCCGTTCGCGGTTGATGTTGGTGGACGACAGGATCAGCGCCGAGGACGAGCGGATCGGCGCGGTGATCGCCTTGCCGCTGACGGGGTTGCCATCCTTGTCGAACTGCACCGGATCGGAGCCCGAGGTCTTGTTGCGCTGGTGCTTGCCGAGCTGGAACATGTCGTCGCGCGCGACCTGCGGGTTATAGGTCGCGTAGTTGCGGGTGTAGTCCTCTTCGTACTTGTGCGTGGTGGACTTCCAGTTCGCCTCGATCGGCAGGTGGCAGCCGGCGCACGACGTGGTCCACGAGAGGTGGCAGGTGAAGCACGCCATGTCGTCATCACGGTGGGCGCGCTGTTCCTTGGGCACGCCGGTGCCGAACTTGTACACCCCATCCTGCGCGGCGGACTTCGCCATCAGCTTGGCCCGCGCCGCCTTGGGATTGAAGATCGGCTTGCCCAGATCATCGACCTTGCCGGCGAAGCGCGCATCGACCGAATCCTTCACCAGGCTAACCCGCCAGGACAGGTTGGGATCGATGATCGAACGCTGGATCAGCACGCGGCGTCCGTCGGCCGCCTTCATCCATTCGAACCGGCGCTGGCCGTCGGCGTTGCGCAGCAGGCTAAGGTTGTTGCCCTTCGGCGGCGCGGCGAGGTTAGACGTCATCAGCGTGGGATAGGCGTCGGGCGTGCCGTGGCAGTCCTTGCAGCCGATCTCCACCGCGTTGGCCACTTCGCCCATGATCATGCCGTTGCCGTGGCTGTCCTGCGAGAAGTGGCAATCGGCGCACTGCATGCCGAGCTGGGCGTGGATGTCCATCATGTGGACCGCCTTGCCCGGATTGTCCGGCCCGGGCTCGACGAACTTGCCCTCACCGTTCTTGCGCCACTTTTCCGGATCGTCCGGATTGACGATGTGCGCCTTGTCGGTGCCGTAGCTCGACATATCGCCTTCATCGTCCAGCAGGTTGCCGCGCCGGTCGCGCTTCAGGATCGCGCGGAAGTTCCAGCCGTGGCCGTGGTAGTCCGCGAACTGCGTGTTCTTGAGCTGCGGGTTCAGGTCATAGACGTTGCGCAGGAACTCCACGTCGCGCCACAGGCCATGGGTCGAGGCCGCTTCCGGATTGCGGTCCAGCGTCTCGCGCGCTTCGGCCATGTTCGGGTGGAACTGCTTCTTGAAGATGCGCTGGTAGTCCGCGTCGGACATGCCCGCCGGCTTCGGCGCGCGATTCTCCGGCCCCGGCCACATCGAATCCGCATCGGATTCGTAGTCCCACATGATGTAGCCGAGGTAGGTGTTCAGGAAGATGTTGGGCTGGTGCATGTGGCAGTTCATGCACTGCGCCGTGGGGATGGCGCGGGTGAAGGCGTGGACCAGCGGGTGGCCGCGTTCGCGGTCCTGCATCGCCACCGGACCGCCCTCATGACCGCCGGCAGGGGCGGGCACGGCATGGCCCGCCTTGTCGAGCCCGGCCGTCGCGTGCGCTTCGGCCTGGCCCATGGCGTGCGCGTCCATCGACCCGTGCGGCGCGACGCCGGCAGCGGGCGAGAACGTGAGCTGTTCCGCCGAAGCAATGGCGCGCGCGCAGTCGCCGGCCAGGTCCTTGGACGCGGCGGAATCGCTGGCATCGGCCTGCAGATAGCCGCCCTGCCCCCCCAGCACGGTGCCGCGCACGCGCGTCTTGTGCTCTTCCTTCGCCGCGTCATAGCTGCCGTACTTGCCGGCACGGTGCTGGCCTTCGCGCAGCGAGTTGATCGTGGGATCGGCGGTGATCGTCTGCCCGTCGCGCCCGCACTTGCCATAGTTCAGGCTGTGGCGCGGCTCGCGATCGTTGGCGTAGATGACGTGGCACGAGGCGCAGCCCGAGGAGCGGTAATCGCCCGGCTGATCGTTGGTGCCCATCTGGAACAGGAACGGGTCGTTCAGGCGCGTCTTGTGGATGTTCAGCACCGGAATGGCGACGCGCAGGCCCGTGGCGGGGCCGCGGTTCGACTGCTTGAGATCGGGGCGGCCCGGCTCGTCGAGCCGCTGGATCAGACCGGTCGAGTTGGGCAGGCCGATTTCGGGGAACTGCGGGTTGATCGTGCGACCGCCATCCTCGAACACGCGGAACACGTCCGCCGGCGGGATCGTGTGCCAGCGCGGCAGCGGATAGAGCACGGGCAGCGCGCCGCGCGCCTTTTCCTGCGGGGTGACGGTGCCCCACATCGGCTTCCCGTCCGGCCCGATTTCCTTCGACGCGGACTTGAGCAGCGCGGGTTCGCCCTGGCGGGTGAAGCTTTCCCCGAACATGTAGTTCTTGAAGGGGACGATGCCGTTGTTATAGGCCGCGCCGCCCCACAGCATCGCGCCGGTGGACATCAGCGAACGTTCCGACGCCTCGATGATGTTCATGTGGCAGGCCCCGCAGGAATCGCGGGCGACGCGATAGTCCGACGGGTTCACGAAGCGGATGAATTCCGGGCTTTCCTTGGCCAGCAGCGCGTAGGAGCGCTTGGGATTGGCCGAGGAAGGCCAGCCCCACGCCACCGGGAAGCGCGGCAGGACGTGGGCGTCCTTCATCGCGCCCACGTATTCCATGCTGCCCCGGTTCCAGCTCCGGTCCGCGACGACCTGGTTGTTGCCGCCATGGCAATCGACGCAGGAGAGCACCACCGCCGGGCTGGCGTGCATGGTCTTGTGATCGCTGGCGGTGTGGCAGCTGACGCAACCGGCGTTTTTCTGGTCGACGAAGGCCCATTGCTCCTCCGCCGTATCGCCCGGCTGGCCGCGCGGGGCCGCGGGGGCGCGGACGTACTTGACCTTCTGCGGCACTTCCTCGCCCGAAGCCCACAGCGCGCTGGGCACGGCCAGGACGGCGAAGGCCGCGAGCAGCCATGCCAGCGGCAGGGCGCGAAGCCGGCGAAACAGGGCGGTAGGACGGCGGAAGGCGGAAGGCTGGGTCATCAGAAGGCCAGTGTCGCGTTGGCGAGGACGGAGTAGTAGCGGCTGCCGCCACCTTCCTGCGCGAAGAGGTCACGGAAACCGCTGCCGGCGTGCAGCACGGCGCCCGACAGGCGGAACACCAGGTTCTGCGAGGCGTTGGGCCGCCAGATCGCGGAAACGGAGGTATCCCAGCCGATGCTGTTGGGAATCGAGCCCTCGTTGCGCAAGACCTGCAGGATGCGGGTGTTCTGGAACCACAGGTGGTTCACGTTGGCGGAGACGCGCAGCGTGGGCAGCAGATCGAAATCCCCCCCCACCCCGGCCAGCACCGTGCCGGGGTTGAGGAAGTTCGACTGGCCCAGTTCCTTGGACGTGCGCAGCGAATTGAGAATGCCGTTGCGGCCGTTGAGCGACACCGCGCGGCCACCGCCCGCGAACGGGATCGACTGGCGAATCCAGTAGCTGGTATCGGCACCGGCGAACTGCGGGTTCTCGAAGATGGCGTCGAAGCCGCCTTCGGTGCCGTCATAGGGATTGCTGTCGCCGCTGGCCCACAGGCCGGAAAGGCGGAAGCGCATCCAGTTGATGTCGTAGCTGGCTTCGGCCGCCGCCATGAACGCCTTGATGACGGCCGGGCGGCTGGTGATGAAGCTGTTGCGGTCCTCCCCCAGCGCGGCATAGGCCTGCGCGGTCAGGTTCATCCGGCCGACGTGGCCGTCCGCCGCATAACCGATATAGACCACATCGTACTGGCGCGGACGGATATCGCCGAGCAGCGCCGGGCGCGCGGGAAAGCCGTTCTTGTCCGACTTGTAGCGGTTTTCCCGGTTCATGTTGTAGGTGAGCGAGACCTGGCTGGTCAGCCCGACGAACGGGAAATCCTGGCGGTAGATGTTGCCGGTGAAGATCCAGTCGCGGCGCAGCGGCTGCGTCACGTCGTTCAACCCGGAATTGGTGTCCTTCTCGATCCGCCAGAACGCGGCGAGGTTGAACTGCCAGCGGTTGTTGTCGCGGTTGCCGAACAGGCGCACGCCCAGCTGGTTGTCGTTGAACAGGAAGCCGCGGAAATCCGACTGGAAGGGCTGGATGCCGACGCGCAGTGAATCGAAATCGAAGCGCTCCGAGCGATTGCCCAGATGCTTGTCGATAAAGGCTTCCTGCACGCCAAGGAAGGTATCGGTGCGATGCGACGGCTTCGACGAGCGCACGTCGAGCACGCGGCGTTCCTGCACGTTCACATGGTTGACGTTATACGCCAGCAGCACGCGATATTCGATGTCCGGCGGCTTGTAGGTCGTCGAGCCCTTGGTCAGCGCCGCACCGAACAGGAAGGTCGATGCCGCGACGAGGCTGCGATCACGGCCGAACTGATCGAGCGCGCCGGGGCGGCTGCTCGTCTGATCGGCGACCGGGGTCGGAAAGGAGCGCGGCTCGAGGATCGTGTCCGAGATCGCGTTGAGCTGCAGGAACCAGTCGTCGCCCTTGATCGGCAGCCATTTGTGCTTCGACGGGTCGATCGGCCGATCACCCTTCAGCGTGTTCTGGTGATAGGGATCGAACCAGCGTTCCTT
>NZ_DDFB01000075.1:0-3761 GCF_002336885.1 Novosphingobium sp. UBA1939
AGGCGCAAGCGCGCGCGCGCGGCCGAACACCACGTTCCCCGATCCGGCCAGTCCCTCGCGCGGACCGAACACTCCGGCTGCTCCTTTCCTGCGCCCGGCCGCGATGATCCGCCGGGAAAGCTCGCCTCAGCCCTGCACCCTCAAGGTAAATACCGCGTTAAACTCTCGTCGGGCGCGGATCACCGGCGGCGGATTATCTGGCAGGGCAGGGATACCGGTTGCGGAACAGGTCGGCCACCGCCGTCGCCACCGTGGTCTGGCCGCGCGCGCCGACGGGGTAGGTCCGCATCTGGCCGATCACGTCATCGCTGTTGAACGGCGCGCGGCCGGCGGGCGGGCAACTGCTGGGGCGGCCGGCGGCCTGTTCCCCGCGCAGGCGCGAGCGATAGGCCTGCGCGGCCCCGGTCACTTCGCCCTTGAGCAGCGAATAGTCCGACGACATCAGCGCCAGCGGCCCCCTGGAGCGCAGCGCATCGGCCTTGGCCAGAAACGTGGCCACGGTCATGTCGCCCGGCGCGGCCGCCACGGGCATGGCAAGGCTCAGCAGGCCGGCTGTGGCGGCAATGGCGATAGGCTTCATGGCTCCCGTCCCTTTCCTTGTGCGGCCGCCTCATCGGGTTCGGCGCAAATCGACGGCGCGGACGGTAGTCACTCGCGCGGGACTTGGCTATTCCTTCACGCAACGACGGGGGCAGCATGAACGAGAAAGTGCCGGCAAGCGCGGCGGACGATGGCCATACCCACGAAGCCGCGTGCCTGAACTGCGGAACGACGCTGGTCGGCAGCCATTGCCACGCCTGCGGGCAGGCGGCGCACGTCCACCGCACGCTGGGCGCGTTCTTTCACGATCTGCTGCACGGCGTGTTTCATTTCGAGGGCAGGATCTGGCGCACGCTGCCGATGCTGGCGTGGCGGCCAGGCGATCTCACCCGCCGCTATGTCGCGGGGGAGCGCGCGCGCTTCGTCTCCCCGCTGGCGCTGTTCCTGTTCGCCGTGTTCCTGATGTTCGCTGTGATGAAGCAGACCGCCGGAGAAATCACGCCACAGACGAAGATCGACGCCGACGGCAAGGCGCAGGTCGTCGGCAACGGCGAGATCAACGCCGTTTCCAGCGACGTGCCGGTGATCGATCACGCTCTGCAGAAGTTCAAGGCCAACCCCGGCCTCGCGCTCTACAAGGTGCAGACTTACGCCTACAAGTACAGCTGGCTGCTGATCCCGATCTCGGTGCCGTTCGTGTGGCTGCTGTTTCCGTTCAGCCGGCGCTTCCATCTGTACGATCACACCGTGTTCGTGACTTATTCGATCAGTTTCATGACCATTCTGGCCACGGTGCTGATGCTGGCCAGCCTGGCGCATCTGCCGGGGCTGGCAATCGTGGCGCTGCTGGTGCCGCCCCTCCACCTCTACCGGCAGGTGCGCGGAGCCTATGGCGTTTCGCGGTTCGGCGCGCTGTGGCGCACGCTGGCGCTCGGCATCGTCGCCTTTGCCGCGCTGGCGCTGTTCGCCCTGTTCGTTCTGGCCGAAACCGGCGCCTGAGCCTTTCCGAAGCGCGGCGTCAGCAATCCAGCACGTAAGGCCCGATCCCGCGCGCTTCCAGCGCGGCATGGGCATCGGCGGCGCGCGCCAGCGGGAAGCGCCCGCCGATCGCCAGCGGCAGCGCGCCCGAAGCCATGGCATCGAACAGCGCGGCCGATGCCGCGACGAGCTTCTCGCGCGTGCCGACATAGGCCCAGAGGAACGGCCGCGTCAGCGAGAGCGATTTCGCGCCAAGCCGGGAAATGTCGAGCGGCGGGATAGTGCCCGAGGCCTGCCCGTAATTGACCAGGTGCCCGCGCGTCGCCAGCACCGCCAGCGATCCGTCGAACGCATCCTTGCCCACCGCGTCATAGGCCACTTCCACACCCGCACCGCCGGTCAGCTCCATCACGCGGGCGACCACGTCCTCCTCGCGATAGCGGATCACCGCGTCGCAGCCGGCGGCCTCGGCCAGCGCGACCTTCTCCGGCGAACCCGCGGTGCCGATCACAGTTGCGCCGCGCAACTTCGCCATGCGGGCGACCAGCTGGCCCACGCCGCCGCCCGCCGCCTGCACCAGCACGTTCGCGCCGGTGGACACGGGGTGGACATCGGCGACCAGCGCCTGCGCGGTCAGCCCCTTCAGATACCACGCCGCCGCCACGGCATCGTCCACGCCATCGGGCACGGGCACCGCCAGCGCGGCATCGACCACGCGGGCGCGGGCATAGCCGCCATACTTGCGCTCGATATAGGCCACGCGATCGCCCGGCGCGAAACCGGTCACGCCCTCGCCCAGGGCCTCGACCACGCCCACGCCTTCCAGCCCCGGAATGCCGGGCAGCGCCAGCGTGCGGTACGATCCCGAACGGACGTAGATATCGTGGAAGTTCACGCCGGCGGCGGTCTGCCGGACCAGCAGTTCCCCCGGACCGGGGGCCGGCAGCGGCACCTCCTCCAGCACCAGGGCCTCGGGGCCGCCATAGGCGCGGATCACGATCGCTTGGGTGGTCTGGGTCATGGAACGGGCCTCACCATGGGAAGGGAAGGACTGGATTGAGCAGATCCCGCTCATCCTGAGCTTGTCGAAGGACGCGCGATACGGTTCGATCTTGACGCGGTTTACCGTGCGCCGGGCAAGCGCCGCGCGCGTCCTTCGACAGGCTCAGGACTAACGGAGGGCTGGTCGTCGGACCCAAGGCCGCGAGAACGGGACGGCGTATCCGCCTTCACGCCCCCTGCGGCTGCGCCCCCGCACCGCCGCCCGAGAAGCGGCGGCCCGCGCGCGGCACGGCCGACCCTTGCGAGGCGACCGGGCGATAGCTGCCGGCGGGCGCATCGGGCCGGTCGATCTTGCCGGTTTCGAGCAGCACCTTTATCTCGTCGCCGGTCAGCGTCTCGTATTCGAGCAGCGCGTTGGCGAGCAGATGGAGCTTTTCCTCGTTGGTCTTGAGAATATCGACCGCGCGGGCATGTGCCCCATCGACCAGACCCCGAATTTCGCTGTCGATCAGCTTGTTGGTCTCGTCCGACATCATCGTGCGCTGCGTGCCGCCCATGCCGAGATAGCCTTCCTGGCTGTCTTCGTACTGCAGCGGTCCCAGCTTGTCCGACATGCCCCACTTGGTGACCATGCTGCGCGCCAGCGACGTGGCGTACTGGATGTCCGAAGAGGCACCCGAGGAGACCTTGTCGTAGCCGAAGATGATCTCTTCGGCCACGCGGCCGCCCATCGAGACCGAGAGGTTCGCGTGCATCTTGTCGCGGTGGTACGAGTACGAATCGCGCTCGGGCAGGCGCATGACCATGCCCAGCGCACGGCCGCGCGGGATGATCGTGGCCTTGTGGATCGGGTCGCTGGCCGGCTCGTTGACCGAGACGATGGCGTGACCGGCCTCGTGATAGGCGGTCATCTTCTTCTCGTCGTCGGTCATGACCATGCTGCGGCGCTCGGCGCCCATCATGACCTTGTCCTTGGCGTCCTCGAATTCCTGCATGGCGACCAGGCGCTTGTTGCGCCGCGCGGCCAGCAACGCCGCCTCGTTGACGAGGTTGGCGAGGTCCGCGCCCGAGAAACCGGGCGTGCCGCGCGCGATCACGCGGGCGTTGACGTCGGGTGCCAGCGGCACCTTCTTCATGTGAACCGAGAGAATCTTCTCGCGGCCTTCGATATCGGGGATCGGCACCACAACCTGCCGGTCGAAACGGCCGGGGCGCAGCAGCGCCGGATCGAGCACGTCGGG
>NZ_DDFB01000075.1:3852-5822 GCF_002336885.1 Novosphingobium sp. UBA1939
ACGAACATCTCGACGAAGTCCGAGCCCGAAATGGTGAAGAACGGCACGCCCGCCTCGCCCGCGATCGCGCGGGCCAGCAGGGTCTTGCCCGTGCCGGGCGAGCCGACCAGCAGCGCGCCCTTGGGAATCTGGCCACCGAGCTTGGAAAAGCGGCTGGGATCGCGCAGGAATTCGACGATTTCCTGCAGTTCCTCGCGCGCCTCGTCGATGCCGGCCACGTCATCGAAGGTGACCCGGCCCGAACGCTCGGTCAGCATCTTGGCCTTGGACTTGCCGAAGCCCATCGCGCCCGATCCGCCGCCCTTCTGCACCTGGCGCAGCGCGAAGAACGCCACGCCCAGGATCAGCAGGAACGGCAGCGACTGGGCCAGGATATAGAGCAGCAGGTTGGGTTCTTCCTGCGCCTTGCCGGCGTATTGCACGCCGTTGTCCTGCAGCAGCTTGGGCAGGTCGTTGTCGCCCGGAACCGGGATGGTCGCGAACTGCTGGTCGTTCTTGAGCGTGCCGGTGATGCGGTCCTGCCCGATCTGCACCTCGCGCACCGCGCCTTCGGCCACACGCGCGCGGAAATCGGAATAGCGGATCAGCGTGCCGCCGCTGTCGGTCCGCGCGCCGAACATCGACACCACGAGCAGGAGCGCCAGGAAAATGCCGCCCCAGACAAGGAGGCTCTTGATCCACGGATTACCCTGCGGCTGGTCGTCGTTCATCGCAATGCCTTCGAATGGGCGGACTCGTCCCGCCTGCGCTCCCGTCAATGTAGGAGCGCGAGGGTGAATAGCAATATAACCGAAGGTCCGAATTTCCGGTAGTCGCCTGCCCGCCCTTCGTCGCCCGGCTTACTGCGAAGGCTGCAACTTGGTGTTCAGCACCCAGCCCACGTTGTCGTTCTCGTCGGCCACTTCCCACCACAGCCCCTGCTTGTTGCCGGTGGGGAACACGATCGAGCCGGGGGGAAGCGTGCGGACGACCGCGCCCGCCGCCGCCGGCGTGCGCCGCATCGTGACCGGGGCAAACGCGGTGAAGCTGCGCGTCGGCGCGGCCTCGGCCGTTCCCGCTGACCCGGCCTGGACGCCGCCCAGTTCGGTCACCAGCTTGCTGTAGGCATCGATGAACGCCAGCGTGACGATCCGGCCGATATCGGTGTTGTCGTACCCGCCGCCGACCACGCCCGCGCCCACGCCGCCGAAGAAGCCACCGCCGGCGCCGAAGCTGATGTCGTTCTTGGCCGCATAGCCTTCGACCGTGGCGATGGTTTCGGTAGTGCGGACATTGGTGACCGACAGCACCGTGTTGGCTTCCAGCTTCCGGCTCTTGATGCCACCCAGCAAGCCGCCGACCGCTCCGCCGAACAGGCCGCCGACCGCGCCTGCCGCGCCGCTGCCCTGCGAATTGCGGTTGGCGCCCTGCACTTCGGCGACCAGCACGTAATCCGCCGCGCGGATCTGGTTCTGGCCGACGTTCGATCCGCGCTGGTGGCCCAGGTTGGCGCCGATGTCGCGCTCGCGCTGCGCCGCGCTCAACCCGGTGCCGCGATCGACCAGGTTGAAGCAGCCCGAACGCTGCACCAGCACCTTCAGCAGCTTGGANNTCGCCATCGACGATCGAGATCGTGCCCAGCTTGCGCGCGCAATGCGGCACGTCGTTCGCCGCCTGCCGCTGAAGCTGCTCGGCATTGGACGGCTTGGCCTGCTTCGGCTCGGCGTAGGCGGGCGTTGTCAGCAACGACAGCAGGACAACGGACGGAATAAGCTTGTTCATCGAAGGCCCCCGAATCGGAAATCGCAACATGGCCGGTTCATGGACGAAGCAGACCAGCCGATGCTGTGACGCAGATTACTCTCCGACGCATCGGAAAGGCAATTCTCCTTGCGGGAGAGTCATTTATCCCCGCCGCGATGGGGCGCGGCGCGGGTGAAGCGCCACTCCGCGCCCCGGCCTTCACCGCGCACGCCGGCCAGCGTGGCGAT
>NZ_DDFB01000049.1:0-7613 GCF_002336885.1 Novosphingobium sp. UBA1939
TGCCGCCACCCCCGCTGCCGCCGCCGGCGCGGACCGGCGGGGGGGATAGCGCAGCGCGCCCGTCGGATCGAGGAGCTTGCCCTTGTCGAGCCGCATGATCAGCGAATCCGGCACCTGACGGATCAGTTGCGGATCGTGGGTGGCGACCACCACGGTCGTTCCCAGCCCGTTCAGCGACTGGAACAGGCCGATCAGCTTGAACGCCATGTCCGCATCGACGTTGCCGGTCGGTTCGTCGGCGATGAGCAGTTCGGGCCGGCCGATCACCGCGCGGGCAATCGCCACGCGCTGCTGCTCCCCGCCGGAAAGCGCGGCGGGCTGGGCGTGGCGCCGGTCGGCCAGGCCCACCCAGTCCAGCATGTCGTTCACCGGGCGGACGATGTCCTTCTCCACCATGCCCGCCACGCGCAGCGGCAGCGCCACGTTGTCGAAGGCGGAAAGGTGCGGCACCAGCCGGAAATCCTGGAACACCACCCCCAGCCGGCGGCGGAAGCCGGGCAGCCTGTCGCGCGGCAGGGTGATCGCATCGGTGCCGAACATGCGGATCAGCCCGCGCGAGGGGCGCTGGGCCAGATAGAGCAGGCGCAGCAGGCTGGTCTTGCCCGCGCCGCTGGCACCGGTGAGGAAGTAGAAATTGCCGGAAAAAAGCGTGAAGCTGACATCGGTCAGCACTTCCTTGCCGGTGCCGTAGCGCAGCCCGACATTGTCGAACTGAACGATCTCGGCGTCTGGCTGGGTCATGATGAAACAGGCGTCCCCGGATTGCTGTAATGCGCTCTTTTCGCAGCCTGAGCGGCTATACGCGTCAATCGATGTGGAAAAAAGGCTGTGGACGCCCTTCTCTAGGGTGCGCGCCTATTGTTTCAATCCGCTTCGCCATGCTTAACCGCAATTATGATCATCGCCTGTCCAGCCTGTTCGACGCGCTATGTCGTTCCCGACAGCGCGATCGGTGCGGAAGGTCGCACCGTGCGGTGCGCGCGCTGCCGCCATAGCTGGTTCCAGGAGGGGCCGGAGCTGCCCCCGCGCGATGATGGAATGCTGCGGCCCCCTGCTGCCCCAGCAGCGCCCGCCGCTCAACCGGCCGCCCCTCAGCCAGCCGCTGCCCAGCCGCCCGTGGTGGAGGAGCCCCGGCCCGAACCGGCGATGGCATCGCCCGCCGGCGATGGCGATCCGCAGGGCGACCAAAGCATCGCGGCGGAAGCGGAGGACGACGGGCTCGACGAAAGCGACGCGTCCGCGCCGCCGCCGGCCTTCGCCGCCCTGCGTGCCGAGCCGGAAGTCGAGGAATTCGTGTCGATGCTCTCGAGCTTCGAACACGAACCGCCGTTCCGCCCGCGCCGCAACCCCGCGCGGCTGTGGACGGCCGCTGCGGTCACGTTCGCGCTGGCGGTGGCCGCGCTGATCGGGGCGGTGAGCTATTTCGGCATGCCGGACTGGCTGCCCGTGGCGCACCCCACCTTCGGCGCCGCGCCATCGGACCTGGCGCTGTCGTTCCCGCCGGAACGGCAGGACCGGCGCACCCTGCCCAACGGCACCGAATATTTCGGCGCGAGCGGAACGGTGACGAACGTGGGCAAGGAAGTGCGCACGGTGCCGCCGATCCTGATCGTGCTGCGCGATGGCAAGGACCGCATCGTCTATACCTGGAACGTCACCCCGCCCAAGGAAACGCTCGCGCCCGGGGAGAGCGTGACGATCAACGAAGCGGTGACCGACGTGCCCAGGGACGCCAAGATCGCGGAAATCGGCTGGAAGCCCGATTGATTCCCCGCGCGGGCGCGGATGGGCGTGGATCGGAAGGCGATGGCCCGGAAGCTCCGGGAAAAAACCGCATCATGGCAGTTGCGCCCCGCAAACCCCTTTGCTAAGGGCCCGCTCCTACCCCCACGGGACCCCCTTGCAGAGGATCGGTTCCGTTGATTTTGCGGTCGTGGCGGAATTGGTAGACGCGCAACGTTGAGGTCGTTGTGGGTGAAAACCCGTGGAAGTTCGAGTCTTCTCGACCGCACCAGTCATCCTGAAAATCGTGAGCGAATGCGGTTCCCCTTTGGGGAGGCTGTTGGCGTCTGTCTTGCCGGTCTGCGCAGCACCGCTTGTTACCTGCCTACGGCGTCGGCGCTCAAATACCCTGGCCGCTCCCTGTCAAATCCCATGCCGCAACGCGTCGAAGGTGACGGCCTGGCCGCAGGGCATCGGAATTAGCGACGTATTTTCAATTAGATATTCTATCGCGTCGTTCACCGCAGCGATAGTGGAAAGGACCGGCACAGGACCGGAGCGAAATCCGCTTGTCTAATCGATATTTCGGCGATATTCGAAATGTCGAACGAAGCGGAGAAGCTGGCATGAAGCGTTTGCACATGCACGTTAGCGTGCCCAACATCGAACAGGCCGTCGCATTCTATACGACGCTGTTCGACGCATCGCCGGTCGTCGTGAAGGACGACTATGCGAAATGGATGCTAGACGACCCGCGCGTCAATTTCGCCGTATCGTCGCGCGCCCGTGGAACCGGCATAGATCATGTGGGCATTCAGGTTGACGCCCCCGACGAATTGGCCGCGATCGCTACGCGCTTGAAGGCCGCGGGCAATACGACGTTCGATCAAGAGGCGACGACGTGTTGCTATGCCAATTCGGATAAGTCTTGGGTGACGGATACGGCGGGCGTACGCTGGGAAACGTTCTTCACGCACGGCGAAGCTACGTCCTACGGCGAAGACGAAGTGTTGCCCGATCCGGCGGATAGCGCCTGCTGCGCGCCCAAGGCGGCTTGCTGCTGATGCTGCTGCCCGAAGCTGTCGATGCCCTGTCCGCGCTCGCCCACGGGCACCGCTTGGGCGTTTTCCGGCTGTTGGTGCGGGCCGGGGCGGACGGCCTGCCAGCCGGCGAAATCGCGCGCGAAGTTGGCGTGTTGCCCAACACCCTGTCCACGCATTTGACCATCCTTGGCCACGCCGGATTGATCCGATCGCGCCGCGAAGGTCGTTCCGTCATCTACTCCGCCGATTACGACGGAATGCGTGGCCTGCTAGGCTTCCTTGTGTCCGACTGCTGCGCCGGGCGACCGGAGATATGCGCGCCCCTCGCTGAAGTGGCGCAAAGCTGCTGCGACAAGTGAACCACGCCCGAAGCTTCGCCGCTGAATGCGTCGGCACGGCCCTGTTGCTGTCCGTCGTCGTCGGGTCCGGCATCATGGGCGAAAGCCTCGCTCGCGGAAATGTCGCTATTGCGCTGCTAGGCAACACCATTGCGACCGGCGCGGCCTTGGTCGTGTTGATCCACATATTCAGCCAAGTGTCCGGCGCGCACTTCAACCCCGCCGTCACGATGATGGCCGTTCTTCGCCGTGAACTGCCTTTGCCAACGGCGGCGGTCCACATTGCGGCGCAATTCGTCGGCGCGATCATCGGCGTTTGGGTTGCCCACATGATGTTCGCCGAACCGCTCTTGCAGATTTCGACCAAGTTTCGCGACGGACCTTCGCTGGGCTTTTCAGAGTTCATCGCGACCTTCGGCCTGATCGGGACCATACTTGGCACCGAACGTTCGCGGCCTGCCTTCACGCCGGTTGCGGTCGGCCTCTACATCACCGCCGCTTATTGGTTCACCGCATCCACGTCGTTCGCCAACCCGGCGGTCACGGTCGCGCGCGCCCTATCCAACACCTTCGCCGGGATCGCGCCCGCATCGGCCCCGCTGTTCATCGTATCGCAGCTTGTGGGCACGGTCGCAGCGGTCGCGTTCTTCGGCTGGCTGTTCAAAGAGGAAACATCGCAATGATCGACGCATTCCCCGTCACGATCTACCACAACCCCGACTGTGGCACGTCGCGTAATGCGCTGGCGATGATCGAAGCCGCCGGATACGCCCCGACGGTCGTTGAATATCGCGTCGTCGGCTGGACTCATTCGCAGCTTCAAGGGCTGTTCGCAGCGATGGACGCATCGCCCCGCGACGTCATGCGCGAGAAGGGCACGCCAGCCGCCGAACTGGGCTTGCTGGACGGCGCATCCGACGAATCAATCATCGAAGCGATGGTCGCGCATCCCATCCTTGTGAACCGGCCAATTGTCGTCACGCCGAAAGGCACGAAGTTATGCCGCCCGTCCGAAGTCGTGTTGGAATTGCTGGAAAGCAGACCCGCCAGCTTCACCAAGGAAGACGGGGAAGTCGTCCGCTGAACGTCCTTTGCCGGTCCTGTTTTGGAACCGGGTCGCACGACAACGGGGCCGCATAATGCGGTTAAGATATCGATTTCGCGTTGGAAAACTGGAGCGGGCGAAGGGATTCGAACCCTCGACCCCAACCTTGGCAAGGTTGTGCTCTACCCCTGAGCTACGCCCGCTCGTGCGTTTCGGACCGGAGGAAAAATCCCCTTCCGGCCGGGGTGAGGCGCGCCGTTAGCATCGACTCGGGAGGGCCGCAACACCAAAAATGCACTTTCTCGCCGCGCGCCCGCCGCTGGCCTGTGGAAAGGGGACAAACCCCTTGCCGAACGGCGCCGCATTCCCACATGGTGGGCGGACGTAACGCATTGTTCGCGCGCATCGGAGATCGACATTGGCAAGCCTTGGCCTGAACCTGGAAGAACAGAAGGCGGTGGACCGGTTCCGCAAGGACGTGGTCGAACCGTCGATGACCAAGCTGGTCATCCTCGATTTCTGGGCGGAATGGTGCGGCCCGTGCAAGCAGCTGACGCCGGTGCTGGAAAAGGTCGCCGCCGAATACGCGGACAAGGGCGTGGTGCTCGCCAAGGTCAACGTGGACGAGGAACAGTTCATCGCCGCGCAGTTCCAGGTGCGCTCGATCCCCACCGTCTATGCGATGTTCCAGGGCCAGCCCGTGGCCGACCTGACCGGCGCGCGCACCGAATCGCAGCTCAAGCAGTACCTCGACCAGATTCTCGCCAAGGTGCCGGTGCAGGCCGGTGACGAGCCGGCGCAGGACATCACCCCGCTGCTCGACATGGGCGAAGAGGTGCTGGCCGGCGGTGACGGCGATCGCGCGGCGGACATCTTCGCCCAGATCATCGAGATCGCGCCCGACAGCGCGCCCGCGCACGCGGGGCTGATCCGCGCGCTGCTGCTGGCCGGCCGCAAGGAGGAAGCCGCCGAGGTGCTGGCCGCGCTCGATCCCGGGCTGGCGGACGATCCGGCGCTGGCGCAGGCCCGCTCGGCGCTGGCGCTGGCGGAGGACGCGCCCGAGGCCGGCGAGCTGGCCGGGCTGCGCGCCGCGGCGGAGGCCGATCCGGCGGACATGGCCGCGCAGCTCGCCTATGCCAACGCGCTCTATGCCGGTGGCGATCGCGATGCTGCCGCCGCGACGCTGCTGCGCATGATCGCCGCCGATCGTGAGTGGAGCGAAGGCGCGGCGCGTGCCCGCCTGCTCCAGATCTTCGAGGCGATCGGGCTGGAAGACCCGTGGGTCGCGGCGACGCGGCGCAAGCTGTCGACCGTGCTGTTCGGCTGACCATGGGCGGAACGATCGACACCACGCGGCTTTCGATCTTCCCGCTCCCCGGCGCGACGCTGTTTCCGGGGCTGCAGCTGCCGTTGCACATCTTCGAGCCGCGCTATCGCGCGCTGGTCTCCGATGCGCTGGCGCGCGACCGGCGCATCGCGATGATCCAGCCGCAGGCCCCGGCCGAAGGCGCGCCGCTGTTCAGCGTGGGCTGCGTCGGCAAGATCGGCGAGGTCGAAGCGCTGGAGGACGGCCGCTACAACATCGTGCTGCAGGGCCTTTCGCGCTTCCGCGTGCTGCGCGAACTGGATGTGACCACGCCGTTCCGGCAGGTCGAGGCCGAACTGATCGAGGACGATCCCGATGCGGTGCTGAGCGCGGTGGAGCGCGCCTCGTTCGAGCGCGAGGCGCGTATCTTCGCCGATGCGCAGGGCTATGCCGTGGACTGGGAATCGGTGACGCGGCTGGACGACATGGCGCTGATCAACGGCGTATCGCAGATCGTGCCGTTCGATATCGCCGCCAAGCAGGCGCTGCTGGAAGCGCCCGATCTCGCCACGCGCTGCGAACTGCTGGTGCAGTTGCTGCAATTCTTTGGCCGGCGCGACAGCGACGACAACCAGGTGACGCTGCAGTAAACGCGCTCAGAACTGCGCCTTGATCCCGTCGATCACGTATTGCGCGGCCAGCGCCGCGAGCAGCACGCCCAGCAGGCGCGTAACCACCGCTTCGGCCTGCTGGCCCACCAACCGCATCAGCGGGCCGGCGGCCAGCAGCGCGGCGAGGATCAGCACCATCACGCAGGCCAGCGCGCCCAGCACGACCATGGTCTGTTCGTTGCCCTGCGCGCGGCTGGTCAGCAGCATGACCGTGGCGATCGAGCCCGGCCCGGCGATCATCGGCATGGCCATGGGGAAGACGGAGACGTCGTCCACCTCGGTATGGCGGACCTTTTCCGCGCGCTGTTCGCGCCGTTCGGTGCGCTTTTCGAACACCATGTCGAGCGCGATCACGAACAGCATGATGCCGCCGGCGATGCGGAAGCTGGCCAGCTCGATATGCAGGCCCGACAGCAGCTTTTCCCCGAACAGCGCGAAGACCAGCAGGATGCCGGTGGCGATCAGCGTGGCCCGGATCGCCATGTTGCGCGCCTGTGCGGGGCTGGCCCCGGCGGTAAGCCCGGCATAGATCGGCGCGCAGCCGGGCGGATCGATCACCACGAACAGCGTGACGAAGGCGGAGACGAACAGTTCCCACATCGCGCGCTTATCCTTGTCCCGGAGCGGTGGCGGGTGTCGTCGCGGGGGCGGCTGCGGTTTCGTGCAGCACCTGGGTCATGTTGCCGTCCTTCCACATCCACACGGTGAATTCGCGCGCGCCATCGGGCAGCACGGTGCTGCGCCAGGCCAGCGTGCCATCGTCGGACTGGCCGTCCTTGCTGTCCGATCCGGCCGGCGCGGCCAGCGCTGGCAGCGGCCCGGCGAGCGGGCGCTGGACGGGCAGGTCCTTCTTCGCGGGCCGGTCGGCCGCACCAGGTGGCGGTGGCTCCCCTGGCGCCACGAAATGCGTCCGGCGCGCGGGGCAATCGGCGACCTTGCCCTCGATCCAGTCGGGCGCGGCGAGCGGCCGGGCCAGCGACTCGCCCTGATCGAGCACCCACTTCAACGCGCCCTTCTTCTTCTGCCGCTGCCAGACCGTGCTGAACCAGCCGGCGTCCGCGCCGCCGGTCCAGCCGCCATAGGTCACGCCGAAGCTGCCGTCGCAACTGGCGTAGGCGCGGTGCGTTTCCCACTGCACCGCCTGCGCCGGATCCTTGCGGCCCTTGAGCCAGTCCTTCGCCACCACGCGCCGGGGCGTGAACATTTCCGCATCGTCGGCGGCGGTATCGCGAAACGCGGTCCACTGGCCCTTTTCGCGCGCCAGCCGGGCAAAGGCGATTTCGGCGGCGATCAGCGCGCTGGGGTTCCCGGCCGGCGTCAGCCCGCCGCCCGGCATGCCACCACGCCCCGGGCGCTGGGCAAGCGCCGGCGTGGACAGCAGCGAGAACGACAGGGCAAGGGCCAGGGCGGCACGAACGGGACGCGACATGCCCTTGAACCTAAAGCAAAGCCGCGCCCGGTCAAACCCGTGGTGGAGAAATCAGATCG
>NZ_DDFB01000049.1:7637-14550 GCF_002336885.1 Novosphingobium sp. UBA1939
GTGATCGCGCCGGCCACGGCGGCCGCGCCGGCATAGTCCACGTCGCCCACCAGCCGGGTCTTGCCCTCGGCTCCGGCCACGCGGTTGATGCCCACGTCGATCACGGTCGCGCCGGGCTTGATCCATTCGCCCTTGACCATTTCCGGGCGGCCGACGGCGGCGACGACGATGTCCGCCCGCTTCACCACGTCCGGCAGGTTGCGCGTGCGGCTGTGCGCGACGGTGACGGTGCAGCTTTCGGCGATCAGCAGTTGCGCCATCGGCTTGCCGACGATGTTCGAACGGCCGATGACCACGGCGTCCAGCCCGGAAAGATCGCCGAGCCGGTCCTTGAGCAGCATCAGGCAGCCCAGCGGGGTGCAGGGCACGAAGCCCGGCTGCCCCACCGCGAGGCGCCCGGCGTTGGTGACGTGGAAGCCGTCCACGTCCTTGTCGGGGTTGATCGTGGCGATCACCTTCTGCTCGTCGATATGGCCGGGCAGGGGAAGCTGGACGAGAATGCCGTCGACGGCGGGATCGGCGTTGAGCCGTTCCACCACCGCCAGCAGGTCCGCCTCGGCGGTATCGGCGGGCAGCTTGTGCTCGAAGCTCGCCATGCCGGCCTCGAGCGTCGATTTGCCCTTGGAGCGGACATAGACCTGGCTCGCCGGGTCTTCGCCCACCAGCACCACGGCAAGGCCCGCCTTGCGGCCGGCCTGTTGCTCGAACGCGGCGGCCAGCTTGCCCACTTCGCCCCGCAGGTTCGCGGCAAAGGCCTTTCCGTCGATCACGGCAGCAGTCATCTCTGCAATTCCTTCAAGCCATTCCGTCCGGTGGCGGGAGGTCAATATCCCGATGCGGCAAGGCCGCTCAGCAGGATCATCAGCAGGTTGAGGCCGATGATCAGCGCCATCGGCGACAGGTCGATCGATCCGGTTTCGGGCATGATCCGGCGGATGGGGTTGAGCAGCGGATCGAGAATGGCGTTCAGCGCCCGCCAGATCGCGGCGACGCCATTGTTGTGCATGTTGACGACGTTGAACGAAATCAACAGGCCCAGCACGAACTGTACGATCACCACCACGGTGATGATCTGCACGAGGTAGCTGATCATGGCGACGAGCGTGTACAGGAACATGGGCGCTTTCTTCTTCCGACGGTCGATACGGCTGTTAGCCGAGAGACGGGCGGAAAGGCAACCGGAGCCTGTGGCGGACCCCTACGGAGTCAGCGTGGTGCTCTCGATATGCCAGCGCAGTTGCTCCTCGGTCGCGCCCGGCACGTCGTTCACGCGGCGCAGCACGACATCGCCTTTCAGCACTCGTGTGCCGTCGGTGACGGTGACGGGGGCGGTGTAGTAGAGAGAGCCTGCCGCGCCCTCGCTTTCGCCCTTGCCCACGGCCACGCGCGGGTCGAGCAGGGTGCTCCATTTCGCGGCGAAGGCGCGTTCGTCCAAGCCGCTGCGGGTACCCTTGTCGCCCCAATAGGCGCGGACGGTCTCCCAGTCGCGCATTTCCACGGCCTTGCCCCAGGCCGTCAGCACCTCGGCGGGATCACGCGAGGCCGATGGCACGCCGCGTTCGGTGATCTCGGCGGTGGGTGTTGGCGAGGGGGCCGGCACCGCTTCCGATGCCAGCTCGGCGATGGCATCGCTGTCCGTGTCGCTCGGTTCGGGCGCGGGCGGCGTGCCACCACAGGAGGCCAGCAGCAGGGCAAGCGAGGGGACTATGCGAGAGCGCACCATGGAAAAGGGACGCACGACCGCCGGTTCCGTTCCCGGCTTTCGCCCGGTCACGCCCGGATCAGCGTGCCGGCGCCGCGCGAGGTGAAGATTTCCAGCAGCATCGCGTGCGGCACGCGCCCGTCGAGCACGACCACCGCCTCGCACCCGGCCTCGACCGCGTGGACGCAGGTTTCCAGCTTGGGGATCATGCCGCCGCTGATCGTGCCGTCCTGCGCCAGTTCCGCGATGTCGGCGGGCGTCAGGTCGGTCAGCAGGTTCTTCTGCTTGTCCAGCACGCCGGGCACGTCGGTCAGCAGGAACAGGCGCGATGCGCCCAGCGCCGCGGCGATGCAGCCGGCCATGGTGTCGGCGTTGATGTTGTAGGTCGCGCCGTCCTCGCCCACGCCGATGGGCGCGATCACCGGGATCATGCCGGCGGCGCAGATGGTGTCGATCACCGTTGTGTCGATCCGGTCCGGCTCGCCCACGAAGCCCAGGTCGACCACCAGCGGCTCACCGTCGTCCTCGATCGCCTTGGGCGCCTTGGACTGGACCTTGCGGGCCACGACCATGCCGCCATCCTTGCCCGAAATGCCGATGGCCTTGCCGCCCGCGCGGGCGATCCAGCCGACCAGTTCCTTGTTGATCGCGCCGGCCAGGACCATTTCGGCCACTTCGGCGGTCTGCTTGTCGGTGACGCGCAGGCCGTTGACGAACTGCGATTCGATGCCCAGCGCCTTCAGCATCCGGCCGATCTGCGGCCCGCCTCCGTGGACCACCACGGGATTGATGCCCACCGCCTTCAGCAGCACGATGTCCTCGGCGAAATCGTGGGCCAGTTCGGGATCGCCCATGGCGTGCCCGCCATACTTCACCACGAAGGTCTTGCCGGCATAGCGCTGGAGATAGGGCAGCGCCTCGGTCAGCGTTTCCGCCTTGGCGAGCATCGCAGCGCGATAGGAATCGGAGATTTCGTGGTTCGTGGCCATAATGGCCGCGCCCTTACGCCCCTTGGCGCGAAATTAAAGCGTTTTCGTGCGCGCGGGTCAGCGTGGCGCGTCCAGCCAGCGCCCCAGCCGTACGAACAGCCAGATGCCCGGCGGCACCATGATCGTCGACAGCACCAGCTTGGAGATGATCTGCCCTTCCATGATCGCGCCGATCGGCAGGTCCTGCCCGTAGAACGAGATCGTGATGAACAGCACCGTATCGACGATCTGCGACAGCATGCTGGCGATCCACGCGCGCAGCATCAGCAGCCGCCCCTGACCGCCGGCAATGCGCGAGAACAGATAGACGTTGAGCGTCTGCGAGGTGCCGTAGGAAATCAGCCCGGCGAACTGCATCCGCGCGCCTTGCCCCAGCAGGCGGGCAAAAGCCTCCTGATCCGACCAGAACGGCGCCGGCGGCACCACATGGATGACCAGCGAAAGCAGCACCATCGACACGATCAGCGGCACGAAACCGAAGCGCACCAGCCGGTTCGCCATATCCTGCCCGAACAGCTCGGCCACGGCGCTGGCCAGGATCACCAGCAGCAGGAACGCGAAGATCCCGGATTCGACCGCCAGATCGCCCAGCAGCGGCCAGTGGCCCAGCGAGGCGAGCTTGGTGCCCAGCACGCCCGCCAGCACGGCCAGCCCGCCATAGAGCAGCGCGAACGCGAACAGGGAGCGGGGGATCGAAGAGGGGATCGGGGGATGTGGCGCCGGTGCGGCCCGGTGCGGGGCGGTTTCTTGCATGGACGGGCGATAGCGGGATTTTGACCGGCCGCCAAATCCCGTTTAGGAGCGGGAGAAACCAGTTCGTCTTTCCCTCCTTCATCGTCCGGAGCCGATAGCCCCCGATGCGCGTTGTCTTGAGCCTCGTCGGGATGGGTATCATCCTGCTGGTCGCCTTCCTGCTTTCCACCAACCGCCGCGCGATCCGCCCGCGCGTGGTGGGCGCAGCCTTCGCCCTGCAGGCCGGTTTCGCCGCGCTGGTGCTCTACCTGCCGTGGGGCAACGCCGCGCTGCAGGCCGCCGCGCACGGCGTGGAGCGGCTGCTCGGCTTCGCCAAGGCGGGCGTGACGTTCCTGTTCGGCCCGCTCGCCAAGCCCGAGATCGGCGGGACCAGCTTCGCCATTTCGGCGCTGCCGGTGATCATCTTCTTCGCCGCGCTGATCTCGATCCTCTACTACCTTGGCGTGATGCAGCTGGTGATCCGCTGGATCGGTGGCGGACTGGAAAAGATCACGGGCATCAGCAAGGTCGAATCGCTGTGCGCCGCGTCCAACATCTTCGTCGGGCAAAGCGAGGCGCCGCTGGTGATCCGCCCCTATCTCGCCGCGCTCAATCCGTCGCAGCTGTTCTGTGTGATGACCGTGGGCATGGCCGGCGTGGCGGGCACGATCCTGGCCGCCTATGCCAGCATGGGTATCCGCATCGACTATCTGGTCGCCGCCGCCTTCATGTCGGCGCCCGGCGGCATCCTCATGGCCAAGACGATGATGCCCGACGAGCCGCCGACGCCGGCCGACGTCGCGGCCGATCCGCTGCCCAACCCGCACGATCCGCCCACGCTGGTGCCGCCCGCCGGCATGGCCGCGGCCGCGCTGAACCGCGATGACGTGACCAGCCAGCCCGGCGTCGCCGCCAGCGGCGAACCGGTGGCGGAAGAACATGAGGAACGCCCCGCCAACCTCATCATGGCGGCCAGCCAGGGCGCGCAGACCGGGGTCAAGCTGGCCGTGGCGGTGGGCGCGATGGTGCTGGCCTTCGTTGCGCTGGTGGCGCTCGCCAACGGCATCCTCGGCTGGCTGGGCGGGCTGGCTGGCTATCCCGACCTCTCGTTCCAGCAGATCCTCGGCACGATCTTCGCGCCGATGTTCTACCTGCTCGGCTCCCCCACCTGGGCGGAAGCGATGCAGGCGGGCGGCCTGTTCGGCACCAAGATCGTGCTCAACGAATTCGTCGCCTTCATCGAACTGGGGCAGGACACCGGCTTGTCCAAGGTCAGCGTCGCGCTGGTCACGTTCGCGCTGTGCGGCTTCGCCAATTTCAGCTCGATCGCGATCCAGATGGCGGTGACCGGCGGCCTTGCCCCCAACCAGCGCCCGATGATCGCCAAACTCGGCATCCGCGCGCTGCTGGCCGGCGCGCTGAGCAACCTGATGAGCGCGGCGCTGGCGGGATTGTTCCTGTCGTTGTGACGGAAAGCTTTCCCTTCCACCTGCGCGATGCGGACGCCGCTACGTCGGAAGCCCCTTACACCTTCTTCGTACCGCTACGGGAAGAGCGCATTCAGGTCTCGGTTGGCGACCTCGTCAAACTGGGCTTCGAGTATGAGTGGGAGACGCAGGATTACGGCGGTGAACGAATGTGGGTGAAGGTCACCGGCAAATCGGGGCTGGATTTCACCGGAACGCTCGCCAATGAACCGTGGGAGCCCGGATTGCAGCTCGGCCTCGAAGTGGCATTCGGTATCGGGAACATCCTCGACATTGAATGGGATGCTCCCGAATTGCACCCGCCGTTCCACAAGCACGCGGCATATTGGGAGCGTTGCCTCGTCGATGATTGCGTGCTGAACGGGATTGTCCCAGCAGAATATGTCTATCGCGAAGAGCCGGACATGACGGACAAGGAAGACAAATACCCCGACAGCGGCTGGCGTATACGCGGGCAGGACGGTCATCCGGGTGCTGATCCGATCGACAATCGCTCTGTCAGCTACGTTGCTCTGGGCGCAGTCCTGAACAAGGACGACAGCTTCCTTGATCTGCTTAAGGCACCGGTCGGCAGCGCCTTCATGCGAGATTTCGCCAAGGGGCAATACTTCCCTGCGGAATGAAGTCAGCCGGAATGTGCCGCCAGCAGGTCCACCGCCCTGGCCAGCTCCCCATCAAGGTAGCCGAGCAGCTTGTGCCAGTCATGCGCGCCGGCCAGTTCGCCGGGGCCGTCGCTGACGCCGCGCAGGCCGATCAGCGGCACGCCGAAGGTGCGCGCGGCGCGGGCGACGGCGTAGGTTTCCATGTCGACCATGTCGGCCGAGACGCGGTCCCAGTGGTCGCCGCTGACCACGTCGCCCCCGCTAGACAGCGTGGCGACAGGCAGGTCCAGCGGGGTTTCCAGTGGCAGCTCTTTCGGCTCGTCAAGATAGGGCACCACGCCGGGCTCGATGCCGAGCGGCGAGGCGTCCATGTCGCGCCACGAGACGCTGGCGATCTGGTGGACCGAACCCAGCGCGCAGCGGCGCGATCCGGCCGAGCCGAGGCAGACGATCAGGTCCGGCAACTGCCCCGCCGCTTCCAGCCGGGCCAGCGCGACGCCGGTGTGCAGCGCGGCTTCCACCGGGCCGATGCCGGTGATCAGCGGGGTAAACCGGGCGCGCAAGTGCGGGCCGTATTCCGGTTCCGCCGCCATCACGAACAGCACGCGCCGGGTGCCGACCGTGGTGAGTTCAACCATTCGCCTGTGCCTTCAGTTCGTAGAGCAGGTCCAGCGCCTCGCGCGGGGACAGCGCGTCGATGTCGAGGCCGTTGAGCCGGTCGCGCAAGGCATCGACCTTTTCCTCCACCGCCTCGATCGCGGCAGCGAACAGCGGCAGGTCGTCCAGCCCGGCGGCGAGGCCCCCGGTGGAGGCGCGGCCTTTCTCCAGCTTGTCGAGCACGGCCTTCGCCCGCTGCACCACCGGCGCGGGCACCCCGGCGAGCCGGGCGACGGCCAGGCCATAGCTCTTGTCCGCCGGCCCTTCGGCCAGTTCGTGCAGCAGCACCAAGTCGCCTTTCCATTCGCGCGCGCGAACGTGGTGGAGCGACAGCGCATCGCAGCTTTCGGCCAGCCGCGCGAGTTCGTGGTAATGCGTGGCGAACAGGCAACGGCAGCGGTTGACCCCGTGGACCGCCTCCACCACCGCCCAGGCGAGCGCGAGCCCATCGTAGGTCGAGGTGCCACGCCCCACTTCGTCGAGGATGACGAAGCTGCGCTCGCTGGCCTGCGCGAGAATGGCGGCGGTCTCGACCATCTCGACCATGAAGGTCGATCGCCCGCGCGCAAGGTTGTCCGACGCGCCGACGCGGCTGAACAGCCGGTCGACCATGCCGATCGTCGCGGCCTCGGCGGGCACGAACCCGCCCGCCTGCGCCAGCAGCACGATCAGCGCGTTCTGGCGCAGGAAGGTGGACTTGCCGCCCATGTTGGGGCCGGTGATGATCTGCATGCGCTGGTTGGC
>NZ_DDFB01000122.1:0-2910 GCF_002336885.1 Novosphingobium sp. UBA1939
CGACATCTATTCGATCGAGGATCTCGCCCAGCTGATCCACGATCTCAAGAACGCCAACCAGCGCGCGCGCATTTCGGTCAAGCTCGTGTCCGAAGTGGGCGTGGGCACCGTGGCGGCGGGCGTTTCCAAGGCACGCGCGGATCACGTGACGATCTCGGGCTACGAAGGCGGCACCGGCGCATCGCCGCTGACCTCGCTGACCCACGCCGGGTCGCCGTGGGAAATCGGGCTGGCTGAAACGCAACAGACGCTGCTGCTCAACAACCTGCGGTCGCGCATCTGCGTGCAGGCGGACGGCGGCATCCGTACCGGACGCGACGTGGCCATCGCCGCGCTGCTGGGGGCCGACGAGTTCNNTGAAGACCGGGCGCGACGTGGTCATAGGCGCTTTGCTGGGCGCCGACGAATTCGGTTTTGCCACCGCGCCGCTGGTCGTCGAGGGCTGCGTGATGATGCGCAAGTGCCACCTCAACACCTGCCCGGTCGGCGTGGCCACGCAGGACCCGGTGCTGCGCGCGCGCTTCACCGGCCAGCCGGAACACGTGATCAACTACTTCTTCTTCGTCGCGGAAGAACTGCGCGCGATCATGGCCGAGATGGGCTTCCGCACCGTCGCGGAAATGGTCGGCCGGGTCGACCGGCTTGATACGAAGAAGGCGGTGGCGCACTGGAAGGCGCAGGGCGTCGACCTGTCGAAACTGCTGCACCAGGTCGATCCGGTGCCCGGCACCACGCTCAACTGGAGCGGCACGCAGGACCACGGTCTCGAGGCCGCGCTCGACAACGATCTGATCGCCGCCAGCGCGCCCGCGCTGGACACGGGCGAGCCGGTCCGGCTCGAACGCAAGGTGATCAACGTCAACCGCACGGTGGGCGCGATGCTGTCGGGCGAAGTGGCGCGGAAGTATGGCCACAAGGGGCTGCCGGACAACACGATCCAGGTCAGCTTCACGGGCGTTGCCGGCCAGTCCTTCGGCGCGTTCCTGGCCCACGGCGTCACGCTCGATCTGGTGGGCGATGCCAACGACTACGTGGGCAAGGGCCTTTCGGGCGGCCGCGTGATCGTGCGTCAGCCCGCGCATGTCGATCGCGAGCCGACCGAGAACATCATCGTCGGCAACACCGTGCTCTATGGCGCGATCGCGGGCGAGGCCTACTTCAACGGCGTCGCCGGCGAACGCTTCGCCGTGCGCAATTCGGGCGCGATCGCGGTTGTCGAGGGCACCGGGGACCATGGCTGCGAATACATGACCGGCGGCGTGGTGGCCGTGCTTGGCCGGACCGGCCGGAATTTCGCGGCGGGCATGTCGGGCGGCATCGCCTATGTCTATGATCCGGATGGCCAGTTCGAAAAGCTGTGCAACCCGGCGATGGTGGACCTGATCCCCGTTTCGGCCGATCGCGACGAGGACGAGGGGGCCGGTCGTCCGCAGCAGCGCGGGCATGACGTCTATGACTACGGCATGGGCGACATGCTCCGCCACGATGCGGAACGCCTGAAGGTGCTGGTCGAACGCCACCACCTCTACACGGGCAGCAAGCGGGCGCGCGCGATTCTCGACAACTGGGCCGACGAGGTGAAGCGCTTCGTCAAGGTGATGCCGCGCGACTATGCGCGCGCGCTCCGCCAGATGGAGGCCGAGCGCCTCGCCGCCGCCAACGTCGCGGCCGAATAAGAACTAGGGATCAGGGAAACATCATGGGCAAGGCAACCGGCTTTCTCGAGGTCGACCGCAAGGACCGTACCTACGATTCCCCCGCGGAACGGCTGAAGCACTATCGCGAATTCGTGATCCCGCACGATGCGGCGGGGCTGCAGGGGCAGGCTTCGCGCTGCATGAACTGCGGCATCCCCTATTGTCACAACGGCTGTCCGGTGAACAACCAGATCCCGGACTGGAACCACCTGGTCTACGAGAACGACTGGCGCGAGGCGCTCGATAATCTCCATTCGACCAACAACTTCCCGGAATTCACCGGCCGCATCTGCCCCGCCCCATGCGAGGCAGCCTGCACGCTGAACATCGTCGACCAGCCGGTGACGATCAAGTCGATCGAATGCGCGATCGTCGACAAGGGCTGGAAGGAAGGCTGGATCGAGCCGCAGGTGCCCGCGAAGAAGACGGGCAAGTCGGTCGCCGTCGTCGGCTCCGGCCCGGCTGGCCTCGCCTGCGCGCAGCAGCTGGCCCGCGCCGGCCATTCGGTGACGGTGTTCGAGAAGTCGGACCGCGTCGGCGGGCTGCTCCGCTACGGCATTCCGGACTTCAAGCTGGAAAAGCACGTCATCAACCGCCGCATGGTGCAGATGGAAGCCGAAGGCGTCCAGTTCCGCACTTCCGTCGAAGTGGGCGTGACCGTTTCGGTCGCCTCGCTGAAGGAAAACTTCGACGCGATCGTGATGGCGGGCGGCGCTGAAGACCCGCGCCCGCTCGACATTCCGGGCTTCGAACTGCCTGGCGTGCGCTTCGCCATGGAATTCCTGACGCAGCAGAACAAGCGCAACGCGGGCGACGATGAAATCCGCGCCGCGCCGCGCGGTTCGCTGCTCGCCACCGGCAAGCACGTAGTGGTGATCGGCGGCGGCGATACCGGCTCGGACTGCGTCGGCACGTCGAACCGCCAGGGCGCGCTGTCCGTCACGCAGCTGGAAATCATGCCACGGCCGCCCGAAAAGGAAGAGAAGGCGCTGAGCTGGCCCAACTGGCCGCTCAAGCTGCGCACCTCGTCCAGCCACGAGGAAGGCTGCGAGCGCGAATTCGCGGTGCTGACCAAGCGCGCGGTGGGCGAAAACGACGTGACCGGGCTGGAATGCGTCCGCGTCGAATGGGTGAACGGCAAGATGCAGGAAGTGCCGGGCAGCGAATTCACGCTGAAGGCGGACCTGATCCTGCTGGCGATGGGCTTCCTCGG
>NZ_DDFB01000122.1:2941-28945 GCF_002336885.1 Novosphingobium sp. UBA1939
CGCGAAGGCCGCCAGTGCGCGCGTTCGGTGGACGAAGCGCTGATGGGGGTTTCCGAACTGCCGCGCTGATCGGGCGGGGTTCTCCGAAACAGGACAGGAAGGGCGCTCCGTGCGGGGCGCCCTTTTCCGTTTCGGCCTCGTCATCGCGAGGGGCGAAGCCCCGCGGCAATCCGGGGGCAGGCCAGAGCAGCATGTGGGGCTCTGGATTGCTTCGCGTACCGCTCGCAATGACGATTCAAGATAACGCGGGCATGCCCCCGGGCGCGCCGCGTCAGCGGAAGGCGCAGGACAGGCCGGCCCACAGGTCGGTCACGCGCGCGCGGGCGCCGGTGCCGTTCACGATGCCGCTGATAGCGCCCACGGTGAACTCGTGGCCCAGCGTGGTGCGTTCCAACCGGAAGCCGCGCTTTTTGCGCAGCTCGGCGAGGGTGGTGCCGATGCGGATGCCGTCGGTCGTGCCGATGGTTGTGTTCCGGCCGCTCAGCACCCAGCCGCCGAACCGGTCATGCTGGAACAGCAGGCTCACGCCATCCTGCCACTGCGCGAAATCAACAGGCCCGACGCCGCATTCGCCGTTCGTGCTGGTCCGTGGGGCCGGGCGGAAGCGCAGCGCTTCCAGCACCCGCGCGCGGGGTATGCCGAAGGAGAGGACGATCGGCGCCGCCCCGGCGCGGCGCACCTGCAGCCCGTTCCGGGCAAGGCGCAGGCTGGCCGCCACCTGTGGCGCGGCGGCTGCCAGCCGCGTCGATTCGCTCAGGCGCATCTGGCCCGACAGCATGCGATAGACCGTCACGGCCCAGCGGCTGCCATCGGCGCGCGTCAGTTCGATGCGGTAGTTCATGCCGGCAACGACTTGCTGGCTGGCCGAATCGACGCTTTTGACCGTGCCCCCGCCGGGCAATTGCGATGCCGCGAAATCGGCGGCCTGGCGTACCTGCGGATCGTTGACGCCGGCGGGCGCCCAGCCGCCCGGGATCCCTGCTCCCGGCGGGGGCACCTGTGCGGCGGCAGGCGCCAGCGCGGCCGCGCAGAGCGCCCCGTACAGCGCTCCGTACTGCACCAACGACAGTGTCTTGGTCATGATTCAGGCTCCCTCCCGCATCGCGCGGACGGGAAGAGTGACCGGCTGCCGAGGATGCGGCAACCGGATTTGCGTCTGCTTCGGAGGCGATTGCGCGACAGCGTCGGCGGCTCAGGGCTGCCAGTCGATCGCGCCCCGGCCGTGTTGTTCGAGAAAGGCGTTGGCTTGGCTGAAATGGCGGCATCCGAAGAAGCCGGCATGGGCGGACAGCGGGCTGGGGTGGGGCGCTTTGAGGACGAGGTGCGGTCCATCGGCCAGGCCTGGCACGCGCGCGGCCTTCTTCTGCGCATGGCTGCCCCACAGCAGAAACACGGTGGGCACGTCACGCTGCGCAACGGCGGCCACCGCCGCGTCGGTGAAATCCTCCCAGCCTTTGCCGGCGTGCGATCCGGCCTGCCCGGCCTCAACCGTCAGCGCGTTGTTCAGCAGCAGCACGCCCTGCCGCGCCCAGTTTTCGAGATTGCCGTGGGAAGGTCGTGGCAGGCCGAGATCGGCTTCCAGTTCCTTGTAAATGTTCACCAGCGATGGCGGCGGCTTGACGCCTTGCGGCACCGAGAACGACAGGCCGTGCGCTTGGCCGGGGCCGTGGTAGGGGTCCTGCCCCAGAATCACGACCTTCACCGCGTCCAGTGGGGTCAGTTCCAGCGCCCGCAGCCGGGATCCGCGTGGCGGAAAGATCGCCTTTCCGGCCGCCTCTTCGGTGTTGAGGAAGCCGCCCAGCGCCCGCAGCGGGCGGGTGGCGAGAACAGGGGCCAGCGCCGGCTGCCAGCTTTCGGGAAGGGGAGTTGCCATAGGAAAGGCGTTCCTACCGCAACTCGAAACGGGCGCACAAGCCTGCTGGGCGCCAAAGCCAAGGTTGCCGTTTCCCGGCATTCCCAAGGTTGCCGTTTCCCGGCATTCATCGTAGGCGGGGTCCATGGCCGTCTACCTGCATGAAGAAGATTTGCCCGAAGGCGCGCTGGCGCCGGGCATCGTCGCCGTCGATACCGAAACGATGGGGCTGATCACCCCGCGCGATCGGCTGTGCGTGGTCCAGATTTCCGACGGGCAGGGCGATGAGCACCTTGTCCGCTTCCAGGTGGACAGTGCCTACGCCGCGCCGAACCTGAAGGCGGTGCTGGCCGATCCCGCGCGGCTGAAGCTGTTTCACTTCGCCCGGTTCGATCTGGCCGCGATCGAACACTATCTGGGCATTACCGCCGCGCCGGTGTTCTGCACCAAGATCGCGTCCAAGCTGGTTCGGACCTATACCGACCGTCACGGCTTGAAGGATCTGGTGCGCGAACTGCTGGGCAAGGAGATTTCCAAGCAGCAGCAGTCGAGCGACTGGGGCGGGGCGGTCCTGTCCGACGCGCAGCAGGAATATGCCGCGTCCGACGTGCGCCACCTCCACGCCATGCACACCATTCTGGTTGAACGGCTGGCGCGGGAGAAGCGGACCGAGATGGCGCAGGCCTGTTTCGACTTCCTGCCCGTGCGGGCGCGCCTCGATCTGGCCGGCTGGGCCGAGCGGGACATCTTCAGTCACGAATGAGGCTGCGGGGATGACCGTCCAAGCCGAGAAGATTCGCTCGCGCCGCCAGCATTTCGCGGCGCCGGGCGGCTTTCATGACCGTCTGGTGCGGTTCCTGGCGGTGGCGCTGCCGGCCGCGATTGGCGTGCTGGCGGCGGTGATGGTGCTGACCCCGCTTTCCCCGCGCGGCGAGATCAGCTTCCTGCTCGATCGCAACAAGGTTTCCATCCTGGAAGATCGTCTGCGTGCCGCCAGCGCGATGTATCGCGGCCTGGACGACGACGGGCGCACGTTCTCGATCACCGCCGGGTCCGCCGTCCAGCATTCGGCGCGGGTTCCCGTGGTGATGATGAACGACCTGACCGCGCGGATGCTGATGGACGACGGGCCGGCGATCCTTTCGGCCAATGCCGGCAACTATGATTTCAGCCGCGAACAGGTGGACGTGGCCGGGCCGGTCAATTTCCAGACGTCGGACGGCTATCGCATGACCGCGAACAACGTGGTGTTCGATGTGCGGGGCAAAAACCTGCACAGCAAGGGGCCGGCGGAAGGCCGCATTCCGGCTGGCACTTTCTCGGCCGACAGGATATTCGCCGACCTCTCCGCGCATACCGTCACGCTGGACGGCCATGCACGTCTTCACATGGAACCGGGCAAGATGCGCAAGCCATGACTGCACCTCGGCAAATGACGTCCCTTCGCGAAACGATCCGTTCCGCCCGGCCTTTCCGGGCGTTCCTGCTGGGCTTTGCCGGGGCTGGCGCCGTCGTTGCGGCCCTTTCCGCGCACGCGGCTTCGCGGGTGAACAGCGATGCGCCCGTCAACTTCGCGGCGGACCGCATCGAACTGCAGGACAAGCAGAACCGCGTGATCCTGACGGGGAACGTCGACATCACGCAGGACGACATGCGGATGCGCTCGGCCCGCACGGTCATGGCCTATACCAACACCGGCGGTGACACCGAGATTCAGCGGATCGACGCGACCGGCGGCGTGGTGGTGACGCAGCGTGACGAAACCGCGCGCGGCGACGTGGCGGTCTATGACGTGAACCGCCGCCTGATCACGATGGTCGGCAACGTGGCGCTGCGGCGCGGCACCGATACGCTGAACGGCGGCCGGCTGGTGATCGACCTCGATAGCGGCCGGTCCAGCGTGGATGGCCGTTCGGGCGGTTCCGCCGTTCCCGGCGTCAACGGTTCCGGCAACGGCGGCGGGCGTATTTCGGGCACGTTCAAGGTGCCCAAGCGCAACGACAGCAAGCAGTAGGCCCGCCCGGCCACCGGCTTATTCGGGCGGAAGCGGGGTCCCCTCGAACCGCGCGATGGCATGGCGCACGACCTTGTCCAGCGCTTCCTTCGAGAAGAAGCCGCCGGGGATCAGGCAGCGCTCGATCAAGACGCGGCGGAACGCGGCGAAAGTTTCGGGATCGGGCGGCACCGGGTTCTGCCAGAAGGCGTCCAGCCCGCCCTGCGCGGTGAGGTCCGGGATATCGTAGACCGCGTGGCCCAGCGCGACGACGGGGACGCCCATCGCCAGCGCGAACGTGCCGCTGGTGCTGTTGATGGTGACCATGCCGCGCGCGTCGCGTGCAACGGCCACGATGTCTCCGGCGGCCAGGTAGTCGATCCGCGCGGCCACGCCATAGCGTTCGCCCAGATCGCGCGCCGCCTGCTCCCAATCGCGCACGCCGTTGTCGAGCGGATGCTCCTTGATGACCAGACGCGTGTCGGCCGGGGCGTGCCGGGCGAACGAGGCGATGATCAGGTTCAGCGCTTCCGCAATGCCCGCGAAAGGCGAATGCAGCCGGATTTGCGCGTCCGAATCGAGCTGGAGCGGGAACAGGAAATAGGGCTCTGGCGACGATTCCATGCGCGCGAACAGCTGGGCGGCCTGCGCCTCGCGCAGCTTGCGCGCGCGCAGCTTGCGCAGCCAGCCCATGCCTTCCACCAGCGGCGGCCAGGGGCGATGGTTGTTCCAGTTGGAATAGTGCCAGCGCGTGAACACGTCGGCGACGTTGTAGAGCAGCCCTTCCAGCGCGCGGCGGCGGAAAGAGGAGGGCACCTGGCTGTGCTGCGGCACCGGCGGCAGCGCGGCGGCAGTATCGCGATACCACTGCGGATCGCGCGGGAGCGACGAATGGCCATTGACCCCGCCCAGCTCCAGCGTGACCCAGTCCGGCCGGATATAGCCTTCCTCGAAGACGTGGACCGGCACGTCCAGCGCACGACAGACCCGCGTGGCCGCGATGTGATGATCGCGGCAATCGCCGAACAGCACCACGTCGGTGATTCGCCGGTCGCGCAGCATCTGCTCTAGCGCGGCGGGCCAGTCCTGCAGGGTGCCGCGATAGTCGATGCCGCCGGGCAGGCGCCAGAACGCCCGGTCGCCGCCGTTGAAATTGACCTTGTAAACCGTGTGCCCGGCGCGGATCAGCCCTTGTCCCAGATGGCGGAACAGCGGCCCCATCAGCCCTTGCAGCAACAGCACCCGGCGCCGTTCCCCGGTACGCACTATTTCATCGGGCATCGGCAAGTGTTCCGGAACCTCATCCAGACGTCCCTAGGGCGAAGCGCACGAAGCGTCGATGAGCCACGTTCAGGTTTCCACCAATCAATTTCATCCACTTGCGCACGAGCCGCCCATGACATTGCCTTCGGGGATGGCTAAGGCATTCACGCAGCGGCCACCCTGCCCGCGCGGATGTTCTATCGAGGGGCTGTGACAGGCACGTTTCTGCTGTTTTCGGGGCTTGTCGCCGCGTCGTTGGTGCTGGACGGGCTGGTTCGCCCCCGGCGGGGCGGCGATGCGCGTTGGCCTTTGCGCAGCGCGGCCGGCATGGTGCTGCACATGCTGCTGGTCGCCAGCGGCTTCGGGGTGTTCCTTGGAATCTGCGGCAATCCGCTGGCCTCCGCGATCCTGACGCTGGCGCTGGTGGCGCTGTTCACGGTTGTTTCCAACGCCAAGCACACCATGCTGGGCGAACCGCTGGTGTTTACCGACCTCGTGCTTGTCGGCGCGGTGTTGCGCCATCCGCAGTTCTATCTGTCGGCGTTGAGCCCGGTGCAAAAGGGTGTGCTGATCGCCAGCGGACCGGTGCTGCTGGCGCTGTTCGCGTGGTTATTCGTCGGTGACATCGGTGCCCATCTGGCCGGCGCGGTGCTGCTGGCGGGCAGTCTGGTGCTGTTGCGGTGGGTCATGGCGATTCCGCCATGGCGCGATCTTGCATCGGCGCCCGATCTGGACGGGGACGTGCGCCGCCATGGCTTGCTGGCGACTCTGCTGCTTTATTGGCTGCGTTGGCGCGCGACGGCCAATCCCGCGCCCCGTGCTCACCCCGAGGTGGCGATTGGAAGGACGGCGGTCGAACCGCCGCTGGCGGTGATCGTGCAATGCGAATCCTTCGCCGATCCCGTGGAGCTGTTCGGCGATCCGGCGCTGGAATTGCCGGGCCTGGCCCGCGCTCGTTCGGTCGCCTGGCAATGGGGAGATCTCAACGTCAGCGGGTTCGGCGCCTATACCATGCGCACCGAATATGGCCTGATCTTCGGTCGCGATGAAGAGGAACTGGGCTTCCGGCGGTACGATCCGTTCCTGACCGCGGTGGGCGAAGCCTCGCACGCCTTGCCGGCCCGCCTGGCCGGGCGCGGCTGGCGGAGTCTGTTTTTGCACCCGCACGACCTGCGCTTCTACAACCGGCAACGCATCATGCCCGCCGCCGGGTTCGCGGAGATGGTGGGTGAGGAACATTTCGCGCCGCCCTCGGCAGGAGAGGGGCGCTACGTAACCGACGCGGCCATGGCTGGAACGATCGGGGATCTGGCACGAAAGGCCACGGAAGCAACGGTGCTTTACGCCGTGACGATCGAGAATCATGGCCCCTGGGCACCCGAGGATGGATCGGGGCCGCGCGATCTCGTTTCCTCCTATCTGCGCCTTGTGCGTAACAGCGATGCGATGCTGGCGACATTGCTCGAAGCGCTGGCTGACCTTGGCCGGCCTTCGGTCCTCGTCTTCTTCGGCGATCACCGCCCGAGCATCCCCGGTGTCACCACGCCGGGGCCGGTGCGCCACACGCCGTATGTTGTCGTCCGCCTCGATGCCTTCGGCGCGGTGGTGAAGGGGGAGCGGCGGCGCGTGGATCTGACCCCGGCGCAGCTCCATCACGCGGTCCACGATCTTCTGGCTACACTCCCGGCGGCGTAAGCGCGCGCAGCAACCGATCGCGCAGGAAGCGCGGCAGGATCGCCGAGATGAGCCGGAGCAGCCCAAACGGCCAGGGCAGCACGGCATGGGGCTTTCGGCGCGCTGCCGCTCTCGCGATCAGCGCGGCGACTCTGTCAGGCTTCAAAATCAGCGGCTTGGGGCCAGGAACCCGCCGGGCTGCTGCCGTATCGATGAAGCCGGGGGATACGAGCGTCACGGATACGCCGTAAGGCCGCACACCGATGCGCAGCGCGTCGGTGAAGCGGGCCAGACCCGCCTTCGATCCGGCATAGGCGGCGGCGAAAGGCAGTGCGTGATCGGCGGCGGCTGAACCGATCACGACGATCGCGCCGTGCCCGCGCGCGGCCATCGCTTGGGCGCAACGGGCGGCCATGGCCGCTTGCGCCACGAAATTGACCTGCCCCAGACGCGCGACCTGCGCGGCGTCCTCCACCAACGCGCCCGCCGCCCGGATATCGCCGCATCCCGCGGCGAACAAGGCAAGGCCGAACGGCTCGTCGGCCTCTTCGCGCGACAGGGCTTCCAGCGCGCCATCGGTATCGGATAGGTCCAGGGATCGGGTACCCACCGCGCCCGCGCCAAGCTCCAGGCAAGCTGCGGCGACGGCATCGAGCCGGCCACTGTCGCGCCCCCACAGCGAGAGCCGGGCGCCCGCGCGGGCATAATGCCGCGCGAGGGCGCCACCCAGTTCGCCCGATGCGCCTACGACAAGAACCCGGCCTGTCTGGGGGGCAGGAACAAAACTGCCATCAAACCGTATAGGGCTGGCCATATAGGGGTGTAATCCTGAGTCCTAACCAAGGGCGAACCCGTGGATTTATGCAATTTCTACTGCACTGCACACGCGCCAATACCGCATTTTCAGTGGGATGGCGGTTTGGGCATCCTGTCGTCCGGAGGGGTGCATTCGCCTATTTTGGGGACTTTAGACTCTTGACACTTGGAGGCCTGTCCTGTCCAGAGTCAAGGTTATGACAGCCCGGAGTTCGCATCTGCAACCGATCAGATTGTTTCGGAACGCGTGGCTTGAAAAGCTGACCGTGGTTTCCCCCGTCGCTTTCGGCGTGATCTGGGGGATGTTTCTCCCCTTCCTGGTGTGGATGGGCTGGGGCACCGTCAGCGTGGCTGCCGCGTTCAGCCTGGTCGTGGGCGGGCTGTGGCTGTGGACGCTGTTCGAATATGCCATGCATCGCTTCCTGTTCCACCTACGGCTGAAGTGGAAGCCGCTGCAGGCTTTTACCTTCATCATGCACGGCAATCATCACGCGAGCCCCAATGACAGGCTGCGCAACATGATGCCACCGATCGTGAGCGTGCCGATTGCGGCGGCGGTGTGGTATGCCTGTGTCTCGATGGTCGGACCGGGTGGGGACTGGCTGTTCCTGGGCTTCATCTCGGGTTACGTGGTCTACGATTTCACCCATTTCGCGTGCCATCAGTGGCCGATGCGCGGCCGCATGGCGCGCGCGATCAAGCAGCACCACATGCGCCACCACCACATCAGCGAACATGGCAACTACGCGATCACGACGCCGCTGTGGGATCGTCTGTTCGGAACCGCGATCACCTCGGCCAAGCCGGGGAATTGACGCTCAGGCGGTCGGCTGGCGGAGGCCGGTGATCGCCTTTTCGACAATGTCCATGTGTTCGCTCCACAGCGGCTTGTGCCATTGGCGAAGGCGCGCCTCCTGCGCGGCATGGGCAGGGCCGGAACGGGCGTGGTCAAGGATCATCGCTTTCCAGCCGGGGCCGTCCAGCGGATCGAGATAGTCGGGCGTGTTGCCGCCCACCTCGCGCAAGGCAGCCAAATCGCTGCAGATCACCGGCACGCCCAGCGACAGCGCCTCGGCAACCGGCATTCCGAACCCTTCGGCGAACGAAGGCATCACCAGCGCGCGGGCGCCCGCCAGCAGCGTGGCCATCCGCTGGTCGGAACAGCCGTTGATTTCCTCGACGTGGCCTTTCAGCGCCGGGCAGCGCTCCAGCATGTCGATTACCTGTTCGTTTTCCCAGCCGCGCCGGCCGACGATCACCAGGCGCGGCACGGCCTGCGCTGGCATCGTTTCCACCAGATGGCGCCACAGGTGCAGCAGCAGGAGGTGATTCTTGCGTGGCTCGATGGTGCCGAGGCAGACAAACGCGGGCCGCTCCGCTGACGTCGGTGAAGGAACGGCAGCGGACAGGTCTTCGGTGCCGAGCAACGCGACATGCGTGGCGATCGCCCGGCCGCTCCGTTCGATCCACGGGTGTAGCGACCGACCGGTGGCGGCGGAATTGACGATCACCGCATCGGCGCAGGCGGCCACCGTTTCCATGCGCCGCCGATGCAGCGCCGCGCCCGAAGGCCGGGCATATTCGGGAAATTCGATCGGGATCAGATCGTGCACCATGCACAGGAAGCGCGCCTGTTCCCGCCGCAGAATGCGGCGCACCTGCGTCTGGCGGGTGAGGTGATGGGGCGAGACCTGGACATAGACGGGCGGCACCGGGCCGGACGGGGCCGGCGGGCGATGCGGCCACAGCGCCGCCATCTGCGGCAGGACGGACGGCAGGGAGCGCTGGTGCGGATTGTCCGCTTCCTTCGTCCAGCGCCGTTCCAGTTCGTCGAGATAGGCGATGGCCTGCGCCCGCCGCAGCCGGCCGTAGAGGCCGGCGGGATGGACGGCGGCGAAGGCCAGCCTATCACCATAGCGCTGCAACAGGCCGCGCGCGTAGGCCATCTCCACCCGGTCCACGCCCGACGGCGTATTGTGGCGCACGCGCGAGATCAGGCGCGAGATGTCGAGAATGACGGCGGTCATCGCCACATCGCCATGAACCGCCCCTGCCAGCGGCGCAAGGGCGCCACCCAGCCCAGCCGGTTGGGCGCGTGGTTTTCCGCCATGCGCCGCACCAGCACTTCGGGCGGACAGGGGAGGCCAGTGACGGGATCGAGATAGCGGGGGTAGAGGATCAGCACCCCGGCGACGAGTTCGTCGAGCGTCAGCGCGCGCCCGCGCCGGTCCGGCACAGTACCCAGATCGCGGGTCAGCCCCCAACCGGCGTAGAACGGCGTGCCATGGCATGTCACCGCGCGCCCGCGCATCAGCGCCTCGAACCCGGTCAGCGAGGTCAGCACATGCACGGCATCGACCACGTCGAGCAGCGGGGCCATGCCGCCTTCGCGCACGATACGGTCGGCCAGTTGCAGCACCTCCCCATCGGGCACCGCGCCCTTGCGGTGGCCGGCATCGACATCGGGATGCGGCCGGAACCAGATTTCCGCATCCGGCTCCAGCGCGCGGACGCGGCGCAGCAGCTCCAGATTGGAATGCAGCCCGCCGCCGCCGGCCAGCACCGACATGTCGTCCTCGACTTGCGCAGGCACCAGCACAAGCCGCCGCCCTGGCTGGCGGGGAGGGGCGGACGAGGCCGCGCCGGTGGAATACTTGCTGATCCCGGCGGCCACGATCGTTTCGCGCAAGGTGCGCGCCCGTTCGATCAGGTCGGGCGCGAAGCGGGTGGTCGTGAGAATCGTTTCGAGGTCGCTGGGGCCGGAGGGGTCGAAATGGATGCCCTGCCGGTCCACCACGATCGAGGAGGGGGGCACCAGATTGCTGCCCAGGCCCACCGAACGGACGAACCCGTCCTCCACGCGCACGAGCGGCACGCGCTTGTCTGCGGCTGCGGCCAGCAGCGTGGGCGACACGCGCGATGGCCAGATCGCCACCTGGCCATCGTGCCGTGCCGCCAGGTCCAGCGCCCGCGCGGGGCGGGAGACGATTCGCAAGGGCTGGCCGGGGCACCACAGGAAGCGGCGGATTTCCTCCCGCTTCCACCATGCCATGCCGCAGGCCGCGACGATTCCCCGGTTGCCGTCGATGATCCGGCGCCATTCGGCCAGGGTCGCGATCGTTGCCGACAGCGTCGTGGCATCGCCGGTAAACGGATCGCGATAGCGCGGCGTGTCCAGCGCGCGCAGGGCAGCCGCTTCCAACTTGGCCTGCCCGTCGCCCGGTGCGCCGAAGCGGCCGGGCGACAGAACGCGCACGGGTACGCCGGCGATGCACGCCAGGGCGACCCATTCGTCATCGCCGTGCGCGACGAGCAAGCCTGCGCCGCCGAGTGCGGACCACGGATCGGTTGCATCCGCGCGAGCGGGTGTGATCCACAGTGCCTCTGCCGCTTCCTGCTGGTTGAGACCGCTGGCCAGCGTTGCGGCTTCATCGGGCGAGCGGGGGCGCAGGACGACCGTGGCAGGGCGAGAAAGCGCGGCGGGCCTTTCCCAGAACGCGCCGCCGACTCGCGCCGCGCGGATACGGGCGAACAGCGCTGCCGGATCGCTGTTTTCCGGCGACGCGGAGGCAATGCCGGCGATCGTGACTCCTGCATCAAGGCCTGGAAACGGCGGCGCGCGCAGCAAGGGCTGGGGGCCGGTTGCGCTCAAGGGCGCTGGCCCCACACGGGAACTTCAAGCCGACCGTCCGAACTGCGGCGGATCATGCCATAGCCGCCCGTGGGCAGCTTCAGCGAAGGCAGCGCTGCGGCAGCCTCGCGCAAGGCCGGATCGGCGAGCAGCGCAAAGCGGGCGGCGCCGTTGCTCGTCACCAGCAGCACCGGGGCATCAGGATCGGCGGGTGGGCGCGCAAGCAGATCCGCCCAGGCCGCGATGCGCGCGGGTGCATTCACGATCCATCCGGACGGCGGTTCGGCGGCGTGGTCCCATGCGTGCAGTGCAGCGTGGCCGATTCGCGCCAGCACGGCGTCCTCGGTCTTGTTCTCGTCCGGTCCGTGGTCGATCTCGGCAAGGAAATCGGCGGGCTCGGGCGTGATGGCCGTGCCTTGCGCCGCCAGGACGGGCGCTGCAGTCTGTTGGGCGCGGAGCAGCGGAGAAACCAGCGCGCGGCCGAAACGCCAGCCCAATTCGGCGAAGTGGTCGCCCAGCCGGCGGGCTTCCTGTTCGCCTTCGTCAGTCAGCGGAAGATCGGTGCGCGCGCCGATGCGGCGCGGTGCTTCCCCGGCGGCAAAGGTCTTGCCGTGGCGGACGATGACGAACACGCGGGCGCTTACGCGGGATAGGGATCGCCGAACCGGGCGATGGCCTCTTCGGCCAGCGTCAGGTCTGCGGGCGTGTCGATTCCGGAAAGGACATGCGGAGGGACGTCCACGGCGATCGTGTCGATCGCCCAGCCATGTTCGAGGAAGCGCAACTGTTCCAGACCTTCCAGTTTCTCGTACTGGCTGGCCCGCGCCGATGCGAACCATTCCAGGGCCGGGAAGCTATATCCGTAAAGGCCGAGATGTTGCCAGACCGGAGAAAGCGGTTGTGCCCGCAAACCGTCTTCGCCGCGCAGGGCGGGCAGGATGGTCTTGGAAAACCACAGCGCCCGCCCATCGGGGGCGCGTACGCAAGTCGTGCCGCTGAAAGGGGCTGTCCGCTTGTGCGCGCGCAGGCGGTCCAGCCGGGGCCAGTCGAGCTGGAACACCGGCGTCACGACAGCGGCCGTGCGCTGGCGCAGGACCTCCAGCAGCCCGGCCACGATCGCGGCGGGCGTGAACGGCGCGTCTCCCTGGAGATTGACGACGAATGCGGGCGGCGCCTGGCGTGCACGTGCCGCCGCGAAGGCGCGGACTGAGCCGGAATCGAGATCGGTCGAGGTCATGGCGACATCGACGCCAAGGTCGCGGCCATGCGCGGCGATCCGTTCGTCATCGGTCGCCACCACGACCTCGCAATCGCCGGCCTGTGCCGCCGCCGTCCGCGCGATGGCCACGACCCGGTCCAGCAGCGTTCGGCCGGCGATGGGCAACAAAGGCTTGCCGGGCAGGCGGGTGGACCCGAAACGGGCAGGGATGACGATGATGTCCGGACCGAAATCCTTTCCGGAACCGGCTCCTAAGTCAGGCAATGCCGGCCCTGACGATATCGTGCATGTGCACCACGCCCACCAGCCGTTCGCCTTCGATCACGAACAGCACGGACACCGCGTTTTCGTTGAGGATGCGCAGGGCGTCGGAGCAGAGCATGTCGGGCGATACCGTTACCGGATCGGGCGACATGTGCAGGCCGATCGCATCGTTCAGGTCATGCACCGCGATGCAGCGGCGCAGGTCGCCATCGGTGAAGACGCCGATCAGCCGCTCGGCATCGTCGACGACCGCCGTCGCGCCATAGCGCTTGCGGCTCATTTCCAGCGTGGCGCCCGACAGCGTCGCGTGCCGGGTGACCTTAGGGATCGCGCTGCCGGTGCCCATGACGTGCGCCACGGTGGAAAGCTGCGCACCCAGCCGGCCGCCCGGGTGGAACACCCGGAAGTCGGAAGGGGTGAAGCCGCGCGCTTCGATCAGCGCCACCGCCAGCACATCGCCCAGTACAAGCTGCAGCGTGGTGGACGATGTGGGTGCCAGATCGTTGGGGCAAGCTTCGCGCACCTGTGGCAGTTCCAGACAGATGTCTGCGGCCCGCGCCGCCGAACTGTCGGGATGCGCCGTCGCCACGATCAGCTTGGAGCCGAGGCGGTGGCAATAATCGAAGATGTCGCGCAGTTCGGCGGTTTCCCCCGACCAGGTGATGGCCAACACGACATCGCCTTGCGTGATGACGCCCAGATCGCCGTGGCTGGCCTCGCCCGGGTGGAGAAACACCGATGAGGTGCCGGTCGAGCGCAGGGTCGCGGCGATCTTGCGGCCGATATGCCCGCTCTTGCCCATGCCGCTGACGATGACGCGGCCCTTGGTCTGCACCATGGCATCGATCGCCATGTCGAGCGAGTGCCCGAATCGCTGCGTCTGCAGCACGCCTTTCAAGGTCTTCAGCGCCTGAAGCTCGATCTCCAGCGTTTTCAATGCGGAAGCCGTGTAAACCGGCCGGAAATTCTCGATCTTCATTTCCACCTTGTTCTCTACACTGTTCGCTCAAGGCCTTGCCAGGTGCCGTGCGGAGCGGTCGTTTTGCATGTATTTCAGATATTTGTAACAAGAGAAATTGCCAAAATGGCCTTGCTTATCCATGAGGGCCAGATCGTTGAAATCAAGTTTATTCGTATCTGAATCGGGTGGTCTCGCCCGGATCTCGAAAGGTGGCGGAATTCCTCATGCGGCTTTGCGAACGCGATATCGGTGCTGATTCGAAACTTTTCGCAATCGCCGGCCCCTGCGTGATCGAAAACGAACATCTTACCCTGAGCGTGGCCGAACGCCTGGCCGCCACCGCCGACAAGCTGGACCTCTTCCTGATTTTCAAGAGCTCCTTCGATAAGGCGAACCGCACTTCGGACCAGTCGTTTCGCGGGCTCGGCATGGATGAAGGGCTGCGTATCCTGGAAAAGGTCCGCGAACGGACCGGGCTGCCGGTGCTGACCGACATCCACGAAGCCGGCCAGGTCGCGGCGGTGGCGCAGGCGGTGGACGTGCTCCAGACGCCGGCGTTCCTCGCGCGGCAGACCGATTTCATCGCCGCCGTTGCCGCATCGGGCAAGCCGGTCAACATCAAGAAGGCCCAGTTCATGGCGCCGGGCGACATGCGCCAGGTCGTGGCCAAGGCCCGCAATGCGGCGCGCGCGGCGGGGCACGAGACCGATGCCTTCCTGCTATGCGATCGTGGCACCTCGTTCGGCTACAACACGCTGGTGTCCGACATGCGTGGCCTCGCCATCATGGCGGAAACCGGCTGCCCCGTGGTGTTCGACGCGACCCATTCGGTCCAGCAGCCGGGCGGCCTCGGCGAACGATCGGGCGGACAGCGCGAATTCGTCCCCCTGCTCGCCCGCGCGGCCGTGGCGGCGGGCATTGCCGGCCTGTTCATGGAAACCCACCCCGATCCGGACCAGGCCTTGTCGGACGGCCCCAACGCCCTGCCGCTCGACGCGTTCGAGCCGCTGATGCGGCAGCTGCTGGCGATTGATGGGGTGGTGAAGGGGGGAGGGTGATAGCCGCCAGCTAAATTAGTTGCGCGATTTCCGGCAACCGGGCTGTGCGCACCGGCTTGGCGGCGTCTACAATGCTTGGCCCAACTCAGGCCTGCCCTATCGCGCAACCGCTCGGTCGATTTTCCAGCCGGTTCCTTAGCGGTGTTGCAAACCTGAAGGATGTGGGGCAAAGCCCTCACGACTGCAACGGTAGTGCAAGGTTCGTACACAAGTGCCGACTGCTGATGGCTCTATGATACCATGATGGTCCTACTGTGCATGGCCTGGAAGGAATGATGAGTATTTTTCCCTTTGCCTGGCGGAAGAAAATTGACCCAATATTTCTTCTTACCGTCGCTATCCCGACATTTTTGTCTATCTTATACTTTGGATTTGTTGCTTCCGATGTTTACGTGTCGGAATCTCATTTTGTTGTCCGCAGCCCGGATAAGCAAAACTCGTCCGCATTGGGCGCTTTGCTGAAGGCGCCAGGCGTTTCGGTTGCAGGTGATGAAATTTACGCGGTCCAACAATATGTCGAATCACGAGATGCCCTCAAGGCGCTCAATCGCGATGGTTTTGTCGATCGCTTGATTTCGGCTCCCGGTTTGGATCCGTTCGCGCGCTTTTATTCCTTTGGCTGGAGAGAAACCCAAGAGGGCAAGTATCGCTATTTCCAGCATAGGGTGGACGTGCAGAACGATACCATTTCTTCGATCAGCACGATGAAAGTGCGCGCCTATCGTGCGCAGGACGCGTACGAGATGAACAAGCGCCTGCTTGATCTGGGTGAGGCACTGGTCAATCGGCTGAACAATCGGAGCCGGCAAGATCTCATCCGTTTTTCGCAGGAGGAAGTGGGCAGCGCTCGCAAGGAGGCGGAGCGCACCGCCCTCGCACTAGCGGCGTTCCGCAATCGTAGCGGTCTAGTCGATCCTGAGCAGCAGGCGGGCATCGAGTTGCAGCTCATTTCCAAACTGCAAGATGAGTTCATCGCGGCCAAAACGCAATTGCTGCAACTGCGTGCATATACACCGGAAAACCCTCAGATACCTGTGCTTAGAACCCGTATCGAAGGGATTTCGGCTGAGATAGATCGCGAAATAGCCAAGGTTGCCGGGGGCGGGCAATCGTTGGCCAGCGCGAGTGTTGAATATCAAAGGCTAGTGCTGGAGAGCAAATTCGCTGATCGGCAATTGGCTAGCGCCATGACTTCGCTCGAAAGTGCGCGCAACGATGCTCGTCGGAAGCAAGTTTATCTAGAGCGGATAGTGGAGCCTAGCGTGCCCGACGAACCGGCGGAGCCCAAGCGGCTTCGCAATATCTTTTCCACGCTAGTTTTGGGGCTGGTGGCCTGGGGCGTGCTGTCAATGCTGTTGGCCGGATTGCGTGAGCACCGGGACTGATAGCCCCGTGCGACCGGAGGAGTCGATGAACCAGCCGGCGGCTGTCCCGGGCGGGCGGCCTGGCACTTCGCTTTGGCGCTCGTGGCAGTTGCAGCGCCGCGTGATTTTCGCGCTACTCATGCGTGAAGTGTTAACCAGGTTTGGCCGTCACAACATCGGCTTTCTTTGGATGTTTGCTGAGCCGATGATGTTTACGCTTGGCATCACTGCACTTTGGACGATTTCGGGTGCTCGTCACGGTTCGGACTTGCCGATTACGGTCTTTGCGCTGAGCGGATATTCTTCGGTGCTGCTATGGCGGAACATGCCCGCGCGGGCGATCTCTTCGATTCAGCCTAATCTTGCACTCATGTATCATCGCAATGTCAAACTTCTCGACATCTTCATCGCACGCCTCCTGTTGGAAGCCGCCGGCGCTACGATGTCGTTCTCGATGTTGAGTTTGATATTCATCTATATCGGCTGGGTCGAACCGCCTGAAGACGTTCTTAAGGTGTTCATAGCGTGGGTGTTGCTGGCTTGGTTCGGCATGGCGCTGGCGATTTTTCTCGGTGCGTTATCTGAACAATCGGAACTGGTTGAAAAGTTTTGGCATCCAACGGCCTACCTTCTTTTCCCTCTTTCAGGCGCCGGTTTTCTGCTCGAGATTATCCCGCCGGCTCCGCGCGAGTTGTTACTTTATCTGCCGATGCTAAACTGTGTGGAATATTTGCGTGACGGATATTTTGGATCTCAATTCACCGCATATTACGATGTTCCATACATAGTAGTATGCAATAGTGCGCTTACTTTAATCGGCTTGGCAAAATTACGTCAGGTCAGTCGGACGGTTATTCCCAAGTGATCACTGTGCGCGATGTCTACAAGAGTTATCCCACGCGTAGCGGCACCAAAGTGGTGTTGCGCGATGTAGATTTCGACGTTCATCCGGGCGAAAAGTTGGGCATTCTAGGCCGAAATGGCGCGGGCAAGTCGACGATCATTCGCCTGCTTAGTGGAGTGGAGAACCCCACGCGCGGGAGCATTGTTCGCAAGATGACGGTGTCTTGGCCGCTGGCCTTCGGTGGAGCTTTCCAGACATCTCTGACCGGGCTGGACAATTTGCGCTTCATCTGTCGAGTCTATGGGGTCGATCCGGAAGCCAAAGTGCCATTCGTTGAGGAGTTTTCGGAACTAGGCCGCTATCTGCGCGAGCCGGTGAGTAGTTATTCGTCGGGGATGCTGGCACGTCTCGCATTTGCGATCTCGATGACGATTGAGTTCGATTGTTTCCTCATTGACGAGATCATTGCCGTTGGTGATCAGCGTTTTCATGACAAATGCCACATTGAGCTGTTTGAGAAACGTGCTGACCGCGCCATGATTTTCGTATCGCACGACATAAATTACATTCAAGCGCATTGTAAGCGAGCAGCGGTCCTCAATGACACAAAGCTTACGATGTTTGAAGACGTTGCCGAAGCTTATGAATTCTACCTCTCCAAATGAGGCGGCGACATTGGCCATATCGCCAATTGTCCATTCACCCCCAACTTCAGCAAACGCAATCTTGAAGCAGAAGTTGCCGCACCAACTGCTCGTTGACGTATCTGTGATCATGCGCAGCGATGCCGGGACGGGGATTCAGCGCGTTGTCCGTGCCTTGTTGGGAGCGCTGCTTGACGCGGATCTAGACGGCTATGTCGTGCGCCCCATTTACGCGACGCGGACCGAACCGTACGCTTATGTGCCCTGTGAAGCCATTCTGTTGTCAGGCCTGGCCATTGCCACGCCAGCGCCGGTCGGTGTGGTCTCGGCGGAGAAGGGCGACATATTTCTTGGACTGGATTTGGCCGCGAACATATTACCCCGCCATCGTCGCCAGATTACCCGCTGGCGACGCCAAGGATGTGTCGTGGCGACTGTGATGTATGATTTGCTGCCCGAACAGCGCCCCCGTTGGTTCAATCCCCGCACCCGGCGCAATTACCGGCGCTGGCTTCGAGTGGTGACGCGCTGCAGTGACAGAATAATCTGCATTTCGCAGGAAGTCGCCAGGCAACTTGAAGCTTGGATTGCAGCAAGACCTTGGCGCGGAAATGGCGGCCTGCAGGTCAATCACATGCGTCTTGGCTGCGACATTGGTCGGACGATTCCGAGCAAAGGGGTGTCTGCCGAAGCTGCCTCGCTGCTTGCCGGCTGGAGCAAGAGTCGCCTGGTACTAGTCGTCGGCACGATCGAGCCCCGCAAAGGACATTCCTGCCTGTTGCCTGCTTTCGACCTGCTGTGGAGCGAACCGGCAGGCGAAGACGTCGTATTGGTCTTCGTCGGTCGTCCCGGTTGGCGTACGGAACGGTTGCAAGATCGCATCCGGACCCATCCCATGGCAATCGGTTCCGAACCTGATCGCCGCTTCTTCTGGTTTGACGATGCAAGCGACGAATTTCTCGATTGCCTCTATCGCTCGGCGCATGGTGTGATTGTCCCTTCTCTCGCGGAGGGTTTCGGCCTGCCCCTGGTAGAAGCGCTGGGGCACGGCGTGCGGGTGCTGGCCCGTGACCTTCCCGTCTTCAGGGCGATGAACCTTGCAAAGGTATCCTACTTTTCGCAGGATGAGCCGGTGCTTTTGGCGAGGGCGATTAGCGAATGGCTGGATCATGGCGATGGTGTGCCAGCGCTTGCGGCAAATCCCGTCCCCACATGGCGGGATTCTTTCGGCGACCTGCTCTCGTGCCTGTCTATTGCAGAGCGCGACAATCGTGACGTGAAGGTTGCGCAAAATGCGGCTCATGGCAATAGAACTAACCCAATAATTGATAGTGGATTGACATGAAAAGAGCGATTATTACGGGAATTACGGGGCAAGACGGTGCCTATCTTGCTCAATTTCTTCTATCAAAAGGGTATAAGGTATTTGGAACCTATCGCCGATCCAGTTCTGTCAACTTTTGGCGTATCGAAGAGTTGGGCATTCAGGATGATCCTAACCTGGAACTGTTGCAGTACGATCTGACAGATCTCGGTGCCAATCTGCATCTGGTCCAAAGGGTGGAGCCACACGAGATTTATAATCTCGCCGCACAGAGCTTCGTTGGTGTCAGCTTCGAGCAGCCGACCACCACCGCCACGATTACCGGCATAGGCTGTCTCAATCTGCTTGAGGCGATTCGCTTGCTCGATCGCGATGTGCGCTATTATCAGGCCAGTACCTCGGAAATGTTCGGCAAGGTTCAGGCTGTACCACAGGTTGAGGACACGCCGTTCTACCCCCGAAGCCCCTACGGCGTAGCAAAGCTTTATGCGCATTGGATAACGGTTAACTATCGCGAGAGTTACGGCATATTTGGAACAAGCGGTATTTTGTTCAACCATGAAAGTCCGCTGCGCGGACGTGAGTTTGTTACTCGTAAGATAACCGACGGCGTCGCCAAGATTAAACTGGGGAAGTTGCCTTATCTAAGTTTAGGCAACCTCGATGCGCAACGCGACTGGGGCTACGCAAAAGAATATGTTGAAGGTATGTGGATGATGCTTCAAGCGGAGCAACCAGATACGTTCGTGTTGGCTACCAACCGTACCGAAACAGTGCGTGATTTCGTGCGGATGGCTTTCAAGGCCGCTGATATAGAGTTGGAGTTTCGCGGCGAGGGGCTGGACGAGGTTGCGATCGACGCCGCCACGGGCAAAGTTGTCGTTCGGATCGACGAAAAGTTCTATCGCCCTGCCGAAGTTGATCTCCTGATCGGTTCTGCTGAGAAGGCAAAGCGTGTACTCGGCTGGGAAGTAAAAACCACGCTTGAGCAGATGTGCAAGATGATGGTTGATGCTGACGTTGATCGCAACAGACGTGGTTTCTCCTTCTGATCAATTTTTATTTTTATTTCGTGTCGTTATACGGGCATTAGTCGGCTTTTCTGAGATAACGCCAACGGGTGTTACTGGTATGACTCAATAAATGAGTAACGCGATGAATGAAGCGGGTGATCTTGCTCTTGACGAACTTCTTGCGAAGGATGGCTTTGCCTTTGTGCAAGCTTGCTACCGCACTATTCTCAATCGCGACGCGGATGAGGCAGGGGAGAGGCATCATCTCGATCTTCTCGCCAAGGGCACGTCCAAGCTTGCGATAGTAGTAGCGTTGGCCGAAAGTGAAGAATGTAAAGGCAAAGGGTTGCATAATGGCAACCTGTTGATCGCAGCCCGCAAACGAGCGCTCACGTGGAAGGGCGTTCTGAAGGGGTTGCTGAAGAGAGGGCGCGATCGCGCCGGCGCTGCAACCGTGCCTTGCGAGGCCAAGGAGAGCCCGCAGGTCCCGTTGCCCTATCAACTTGTCTCTATTCCAGCCGATGAATGGGCCGCTCGCATGACGGCTTCATCTGCCGTCGGGGACGCCTTCATCGATGAACGGACTGGCTTTCGAAATTTTTGGTTTGACCTGACCACATCTTTGCAATGGTCCCTGGGCGTCGTTGGGATCATCCGTGCCGAATTGGAAATGGCGTCTAACCTGAAAAAGTTGTATCCGAACTTGCGCTTTTCAATGCAGGCTGGGCACGGCTTTGCAGAGATTAGCGAAACACAGCTGCAGTGGCTATTGCGCGCTGATAATGTCGCCGAAGCCTATATGGAGTTCTTCGGACGCAAAGGCGGGCAGTCGCATCAGGTGCGGGTTGATGTCCCCGAAGGTAATTTATTCTTCCATCCTTATGGCCCAAAAGATCTTATCTTCTCGATGGGTTGGAAGGATTCACAAAAGGAACGTCTGTTCTCTACCCTTAAGGAGCAGGTTCCAGAGGTCGTGTTGAGTTATCTAATATACGATATCATCATGCTTCGCCCTCAGACGCGGCATTTTTACGCAGAGCGGGACCGAGCACAATTTGAATCTTACCTCAAGTGGATATCCTACACCTGCGATTTCCTGCTGTTCGGCGGGGAGAACACTAAGAGCGATGTGGAAGCTTGGCAACGCGACCACCATTGGCCCACGCTGCCCGGTCGCGCGATCCAATTTGGTTCCGACATTGTCGAGGCTCCGCGTGGCACGGATGATGACCGTGTGCTGGCGGAACTGGGTGTCTCCAAACCTTATGTTCTTGCAGTCGGTACATCCGAGCCGCGCAAGAATTACAGCACCCTTTACCGAGCCTACCTACTTGCACGGGATATGTCTGAAGCAATTTTGCCGCAAATGGTGATCTGCGGGCAAGACGGTCATCGCGTCCACAATCTGCATGACCAGATGGCTCGCGATCCACGTGTCAAAGGACGCATTCTACGCCTCACCCCGAGCGATGACGATCTTTCGGTACTCTACCGCAACTGTTTGTTTACGCTGTTGCCTAGTTTTTATGAGGGTTGGAGTCTCACGCTGCCTGAGAGCTTTGCTTACGGCAAGCTCTGTCTGTGTGCCGATACGCCTCCGTTGCGTGAGATCGGTGCGGATCTCGCAGAATTTATAGACCCGATTGACGTCATGGCTTGGTCACGCGCGCTAATTGCCTATGCGGGCGCCCCTGATGTCTTGGCGCAACGCGAACAACGCATTACGTCAAAGTGGCGGATGACAACCTGGGCGGATGCGGCCCAGTTGACCTATGACGGCCTCGTCTCGCTCCATTCAAAACACGCAGCGGATCACGGCCAACATCAAGGGAAACGCCGCCCGCCCGTGATCTGGATGGACCTTACTCTAAGTTACCTCAATTGGAATAGCTCACTGAGCGGCGTCACCCGCGTTGAATTGATGTATGCGAAGACGCTCCGAAAGATCGCTCCCTCAACGCGCTTCTTTGCATGCGATAGCGGAAATTTCTTCGAAATTGATCCATCTTACCTGACCTGGATGGACGACACCGAGGATCTTAGCCAAGCATATAACGACTTCCATGCATTTTGGCATCATCATGAGAGCAAGGGGCTGTCATTCCGAAGCCCATTGCGCAACAATTCCGACCCAAAGAGCCATCAAGCTTATTTGGAAAAACTGCCCTCTGGTTCGGTGGCGTTTTTTGCGGGCATTGACTTTGGTTTCTTCAATGAGGCCGGTGAGCCTCAGTTGACTTATACCCATCTAGTTGAAAGGCTGCGGCCGAAAGAAGGTAGGTTGCTGCTCGCGCACTTCATGCACGACTTTACTCCGTCGGACTGGCCACAGATACATAAGTCCGAAACGGTTGACGGATATGAGCCGTTCTGCAACTTTATCTCAAACCGTTTTGACTACTTGGTTTACGGTGGAATTACTGCGCAACGGGACGGCGAAGCATTGCAAAAACGCCGCGGTTGGAAGGTGCCAAGCGGTGATCCCGTGGCGCTTGGCTTTGATATCAAGCCTGGGAGCCCGCTCGATCCCCAAGATGATCGTGCCTATCTTAAGGAGTTGGGCGTTACGTCCGACTTCGTGATTGCTGTCGGCACATTGGAGCCGCGCAAGAATCACGAAACTCTCTATCGCGCCTATTTGCTCATGCAGCAGCGAGGTCTGCTGAACAAACCGTTGCAGATGATATTTGTTGGAAAACCGGGCTGGAACAACGATGATTTCCTAACCACTCTCGCAGCGGATGAGCGGGTTAAGGGCGGTATAATAACGGTCAATCCCAGCGATCGCGGGTTGGATGTTCTCTATCGTCGCGCACTATTCACTTTGCTACCCAGTTTTTACGAAGGCTGGAGCTTGCCGCTTCCTGAGAGTTTGGCCTACGGTAAGTTTTGCCTAGTTTCAGACACTCCGCCTTTGCGTGAGCGTGGCGGCAATTTCGTTGAATACATTCACCCGCTGGATGCCGCAAGCTGGGCAGAGCGGATTGCTTTCTATGCAAATGATCCCAATAGACTCATTGCGCTGGAGCAGAAGATCAATACGGAATGGCGGCCTGTATCCTGGGTAGCCGCAACAGAGATGCTCATGACAAAGCTATACAGCGCCTACGACGCGGCTTACGCCGTGGGTGACGAGGAAGGAAGCTGAGTTCATGGCGCGAATTCTCCTCAGCGGTGCGACCGGGTTCCTCGGCTGGCATTTGTTCCGACACCTTACCGCCATGGGAAACGAGGTGTTTGGTACGTCAAACCGGCCTCGGAATGAAGCGTCGCTCTTGTATTGCGATATATGCGATCCCCTTGCCGTCGAAGCTGTCTTCCAACAAGTTCAGCCTGACATCGTCATTCACTGCGCAGCGATTTCGAGTGTTACCTCCTCAGTGGCGCAGGAGTACTATCGCGTTAACACGGTGGGTACGGAGAACGTTGTAAATTCATCTCTGGCGAGAACGGGAAAAATCCGATTTATATTTATTAGTACCGCTGGCGTATATGGTAATCAGGAAACGGACCGTTTGCATGAGAATCTTTGCCCGAAACCGGTCCACCACTATGGAATGAGCAAGTTTTGTGCGGAGCAAATAATCAAAAACTATGCCGATCAACTGGATTACACTATAATACGCCCTTTCAATATTATTGGCGTGGGGCAGTCTGGCGAGTTCATCATGCCCAAGTTGGTGACAGCCTTTCATGAACGTCAACCGGTCGTTAAATTGGGTAATATCCAGGTGTTCCGCGATTATATCGATGTGTCCGATGCGTGCGAGCTTATCGCGCGAGTTACTTTCAACCCAGCGGCGGTTGGCGAAGTATGCAATTTATGCACTGGAAAGCCGGTATCGATCGAGACGCTGCTCAACACGTTGACAGATATCACCGGACACGAGATTAAGCCTGAGGTCGATCCAGCTTTTGTGCGAAAGAACGAGGTCTGGCGCTTGCTTGGCGACACGGCCAAACTCAGTTCTCTCACCGGTGGGGCGATCAACGGTATGAATCTCGAACAGTCCTTGCGCCGTATGCTCGCGGCAAGGGGCAACGTGTAGGAGACCCAAATGCGCCTTTCCATCATCGCTAACTGCCAAAAGGATAGCCTGGCAACTTGCGTGGCGGCACTCAACCACGGGTTCGAGATCGACACTTACATGATTCATGAGATTGTAGCTGACGTCGAGCGGCTGCGCGCAATTTTAATGAATAGCGATTTTGTCTTTGCCCATCTCCCTTTGCGCGACGTGGTGCCCGCCGAATTGGCGCATAAAGTGACTTATTTTCCGAACATTGCGTTTTCGGCATATCACCCTGATCTGGTATTCGCTCGCGCACGCAAGCACGGCGGCGATTTCGAGACGGTTTTTGGACCGCTGTATGTCTACAGTTCAGCGTTAGCGGTTTTTGGTTATCGGGAGGGGATCCCCCTCGAAGAAATCTTAGGCTTCTACAACGCTGAAACCTACGCAAAGCTGGGATATTTTGATCAGTGGCATGATGCCCGTGCGCAGCTATTGAGAGAGGGCGATGCATGCGGGATGCCGCTGGGCGGTTTGTTTGAGCGATGGAGTCGTGGGCATGCCTTCATGTATTCCAGCAACCATCCGACCCTTGCCGTGATGGAAGATATAGCTCGAGAGTTATTACAGCGGATCGGGATGTTCTATTTCGCTGAAAGCAAGCACGAATACCTGGTGGACCCACTCAAGGCCCAACCAATTTGGCCTATCTATCCAGAGATCGCCGAAAGGCTGGGCTTGCGCGGCAGTACTGCGTTCAAGATTAATGATCCGCACGGAACGCTGGATTTGCGTGAATTTGTCAGTTCCTCTTATCAAGCTTTTTCGAACTACGATCGCGATACGCTGGAAGCGATCAACGTTGATATTAGCCACTTTCGTCGAAAACTGAGCTTGCCCGGATCGGGTGAACAGTCGGCTACGAACTCGGCGATATCTGGAAACCCCTATTCCAAGGCTGATAATGTACAGTTTTGGAAGAACTCGGTAGCGCGGCCTCGGTCAGAGGATGTCGATCCCGTTGTTGCTCCAAAGTTCGGGATCACGCAGCAGGATAGAGTGGCAACAGCGGGAAGCTGCTTTGCACAGCATATCGCCAGAACGCTCAAGTCAAGCGGTTTCCATTACTTCGTACCGGAATCCGCACCTGATGATATGGCCGAGGAGGATGCAAAGGCGCATAACTATGGAGTCTTTAGTGCGCGTTTCGGCAACATCTACACGGTGCGGCAGCTGCTGCAACTGATCGAACGGGTAGAAGGCGCATATCACCCCCAAGAGGATGCGTGGGTGGGCAAGCAGAATAACTTCGTCGATCCATACCGCCCTCAAATTCAACCTGATGGCTTTGCCGATCTGCGTGCGCTGGAATCCTCGCGGAAGGCTCACTTTGCCGCAGTGCGTGCTATGCTGCGTGAAATGGATGTGTTTGTCTTTACTCTGGGCCTGACCGAAGGCTGGCGTTCACGCATTGACGGCGCCGTGTTTCCCCTCGCACCTGGCGTTGCCGGGGGCGCCATGGATGAGAGTAAGTACGAGTTCGTCAACTTCGATGTCGATTCGATCCGTCAAGACCTGCATGAGGTCATCGCGCACATCAAGCGCATTAATCCCTCCTGTCGCGTCATCTTAACCGTCTCGCCCGTTCCGTTGATTGCGACCTATGAAAGGCGTCATGCGCTGGTTTCCACCACGTACAGCAAGGCTGTTCTGCGAGTAGTGGCGGATGAAATGTGGCGTCAGTATGATCACGTGGACTATTTCCCATCTTACGAAATTATAACGGGATCGTACAACCGCGGTGCCTATTTCGCCGATGATCTCCGTGAAGTGCGTGAAGAGGGCGTGGCGCACGTTATGCGCACCTTCATGCGGCATTATGCGGATAGCGGTGAGGGGGCGCGGCAGGCGGTATCAGGCGTTCGGGAAGAGCGCGATCAATCCCAGCAAGCCCGTAGCGCGCTGTTTGAAGTGGTTTGTGACGAAGAGGCGATAGCGAACTTCTGAAGGGCGCTTATATCCGTTCGTGGCCCAATGCGGAATCGGAGCTGGACACCTCGAAGAACCGTCT
>NZ_DDFB01000132.1:0-7074 GCF_002336885.1 Novosphingobium sp. UBA1939
TTGGTTTCGCCGGGCGGCGCGATCGGAAACAGGACGGGCGCGATCTCGATCCCTTCCTCGATCAGATCACGCGCTTCCTCGGGCGTGGCCTGGCCGTGGATCGCCTCCACGTCCTTTTCGCCATAGTGCATCGCCCGCGCATCGTCGGCGAAGCTGTCGCCCACCCATTTCGAGGACTTGAGCGCTTCGGCCTGCATCGTCGCCAGCGCCTTGAACATGGCGACCGCCTCGGGAGGAAGACCTCCGCCCGCCATCACTTGCGGTGAGGAGCTGCCAGCCGTTACAGGCGCTGGCGCCGCGGCCACGGCCGCACCCTTGTCGGTCGGCACCCGAGCCGGAACCTGGTTGCCCTTGCGCCCCACATGCGGGGCCATCACCGCCTTGCCGACATCACCGGAGCCGCAGGTGGGACAGGTGAGGAGACCTCGCGCCTGCTGCTGCGCGAAGTCGTCCGACGAGCCGAACCAGCCCTCGAAACGATGCCCGCCATCGCGGCACTCAAGATCAAAGACGATCATATGACAGCCGATTTAGGCATTTCGCGGCCCGCCGCAAGAGCCTCGCGGTTCACCCTGCCGGGATCGGCTGCTTGTTGATGAGGCTGGGCAGTTGCGCGCGCACTTCGGCGATGCGCGCGGGATCGAGCGTGGCGAAGCCCAGGCCCGGTTCCTCGCCCATGTCCAGCAGCACTTCGCCCCATGGATCGATGACGAGGCTGTGCCCGTAAGTCTCGCGCCCGTCCTCGTGCCGTCCGGCCTGCGCTGTAGCGATCACGAAGGCGCTGGCTTCCACCGCGCGGGCGCGCTGCATCAGGTGCCAGTGCGCCTTGCCGGTGGGCACGGTGAACGCCGCCGGGATGGCGATGACATCGCACTGCCGCCGGCCGAGTTGCTCGAACAGGGCAGGAAAGCGCACGTCGTAACAGACTGCCAGCCCCAGCCGGCCGATCGGCGTTTCCGCCGTTACCACGCTGTCACCGGGGCGATAGGCCGCGGATTCGCGCCAGCTTTCGCCCGTCGCCAGATCGACGTCGAACATGTGAATCTTGTCATAGCGCGCCACGATCGCGCCGGTGGCGTCGATCAGGAACGAACGGTTGGCCCAGCGCCCTTCGCCCGATGCGGCTTCCCCGGTTATGGCTTCGCCGCCGCGCTGCACAGCCAGCGATCCGATGGCCACCCAGATGCCGTGTTGCGCCGCCGCCGCGCGCACCGCCGCCAGCACCGGATTGGCTTCTTCTGCCACGATATGCGGCGTCGCGCGCTTGCGGTCGCGGTCGAGCAGGCCCGCCATTTCGGGCGTGAACAGGATTGCCGCGCCGCCGTGCGCCGCGCGGCCCACGGCATCCACGATCGCCGCGGCATTGGCTGCGGGATCGATGCCGGTGGTCATCTGGAACAGCGCAACCCGCACCGGACCATCGGGCATGGTCATGCCCTAGAGGCCCAGCAGGGGATCGAGCTTGCCGGCGGAATCCAGCGCATAGAGATCGTCGCAGCCGCCGACGTGGGTTTCGCCAACGAAGATTTGCGGCACCGTCATTGCCGCGGGCGCGCGGGCGAGCATTTCCTGCTTCTTCGGGCCGCCCATGGTCACATCGAATTCCTCGAAGGCCACGCCCTTCTTTTCGAGCAGCGCCTTGGCCCGCACGCAGTAGGGGCAACCCCATTTGGTGTAGATATCGACTTTGGGCGTTCCGGCCATGATGTCCTCTTGTTCGGGCGCGTCCGGGAACGCGCCCTTCGCTGTTTGCATGCACGCGAAAATGCGCATCGGGGTCTTGAATTTCAACCGGGCTATCACACATCCATTTTCGTGTCATGCGCCGCGCTGGCGGGCATGGCCACAAGGTCCAAGGGAACGCCGAACCGGGTTCCTGCGGAAGAGTGCAGATTGCTCAACAGAGGATATTGCCATGAACCGTTTTGATTTCACTCCCTATCGCCGCACCACCGTGGGTTTCGATCGCCTGTTCGACCTGCTCGAACGCCAGGCCCGCGCCAATGCCGGCGATAACTATCCGCCCTTCAACATCGAACGTCGTGGCGAGGATGCCTACCGCATCACGCTGGCCGTCGCCGGCTTCAAGCCGGAAGACATCGACATCACCGCCCAGCAGAACCTGCTGGTGGTGAAGGGGGCCAAGCCGGATGCCGAGGACCGTCAGTTCCTCCATGTCGGAATCGCCAACCGCGGCTTCGAGCGCCGCTTCGAACTGGCCGATTTCGTGCGCGTGGAAGCGGCGGACCTTGCCGACGGGCTGCTCACCATCGACCTCGTGCGCGAAGTGCCCGAAGCGATGAAGCCCAAGAAGGTGCTGATCGGCGAACAGAAGCCGCTGAAGGTGATCGAAGGCGATGCCAGCGCCGCCGCTTGATCGCTTCCATCCGGTGCCGTGAAATCAGGGCGGTCCCTTCGGGGGCCGCCCTTTTTGAATCGGCCGAAACTCTACCAGGCTTCGGCCACGTCGATCAGCGCCTGCCGATCGAGAATGGTCACGCGCCCGCCCTTCAGGCCAACCAGGCCGTTTTCGGCCCAGGCCGAAAGCTGGCGGTTGATCTGTTCGCGTGACATGCCGGCAAAGTTGCCCAGTTCGCCCTGGCTCAGCGCGATCTTGAGCTTCCCGCCGGCGCCGTTTTCCTCGATGTTGGCGTTTTCCGCCATCATCAGGCGCAGCAGGAACCGCGCGAGCCGTGGACCGGAGGTATAGGCCCGGTCCGCCTCGATCACCGCGTTGTTCTGGCGCAGGCGGCGGGCCATGGCGCGCAACAGGCGCAGCGCCAGCCCCTTGTGCAGATCGATGATGTCGGCAAAGGCCGTGCGGCTCAGGCACAGCGCCTCCGTCGGATCGATCGCCTCGACGCTGGCAGTGCGCTCCCCGCCGTCGAGGAACGCGATCTCGCCCAGCACATGGCCTGGCTCGGCATAGTCGAGGATGATTTCCCGGCCGTTCGCGGCCACCATGCTGACGCGCGCAAGCCCCTTGAGGATGATGAAGAGCGTATCGCCCTCCTCCCCCTGCGCCATCAGTTCCTGCCCCGGCTTGAACGTGCGCAGGTGCGCGCGGCGGATGATGTCGGATAGCTCGGCCTGCTCGCAATCGGCGAACAGGCTTTGCGCGGCCAGCGTGTCCGCAAGCTTGGCGGCGTCCATCGTTCAGTATCCCCCAGCAATACCCCGAACGGATTACGGGAATCCGCTCCACCGCGGACAAATAGCCAGAGGAAACTGGCTTTGGCCAGTGCCTAAAGTTAACAAACGGTGAGGATTTGCGCCCCGGGCCGCGCTGGCCCGGCCTGTTTCAGAACAGGCGGGCCTGCTTGACCGCCGCCTCGATGAAGCCGCGGAACAGCGGGTGCGGATCGAACGGGCGGCTCTTGAGTTCGGGGTGGAACTGCACGCCGATGAACCAGGGATGGTCCGGCCGTTCGACGATCTCGGGCAGCAGTCCGTCGGGTGACATGCCAGAAAATACCAGCCCGCCCTTTTCCAGCGGCGCGCGATAGGCGCCGTTCACTTCGTAACGGTGGCGGTGGCGCTCGCTGATCGTCGTCGAACCGTAGATCTGCGCGACATGGCTGTTTCCGTCGAGCCTTGCCTCATAGGCGCCCAGCCGCATCGTGCCGCCAAGGTCACCGCCCGCCTGCCGCTTTTCGAGCCCTTCGGGCGTCATCCATTCGGTGATGATGCCCACCACCGGCTCGTCGGTCGGGCCGAACTCGGTGGACGACGCGGCGGCGATGCCGGCGGTGTTGCGCGCGCCTTCGATGCAGGCCATCTGCATGCCCAGGCAGATGCCGAAGAACGGCACGTTGCGTTCGCGCGCGAAGCGGACGGACGCGATCTTCCCCTCGGTGCCGCGCTCGCCGAAGCCACCCGGCACCAGGATGCCGTGCATCGGCTCCAGATGCGCGGCGATCTCGCTGTCGTCCTTCTCGAACAGTTCGGCGTCGAGCCACTTGATGTTGACCTTGACGCGGTTGGCCATGCCACCGTGGACCAGCGCCTCGTTCAGCGACTTGTAGGCGTCCTGCAGCCCCACGTACTTGCCGACGACGCCGATCGTCACCTCGCCCTCGGGGTTCTGGTGGCGATCGACGATATCGTCCCAGCGGGTAAGGTCCGGCTCCGGCGCGGTCAGGCCGAAGTGGCGCAGCACTTCGGCGTCCAGCCCCTCGGCATGGTACTGCAGCGGCACCGCATAGATGCTCGACGCGTCCAGCGCCGGGATCACCGCCGATTTGCGCACATTGCAGAACTGCGCGATCTTGGCGCGCTCGCCTTCGGGCAGCGGCTTTTCGCAACGGCACAGCAGGATGTCAGGCTGGATGCCCAGCCCGGTCAGCTCGCGCACCGAATGCTGGGTAGGCTTGGTCTTCAGCTCGCCGGCGGCCGCGATATAGGGCACCAGCGTGACGTGGACGAAACAGGTCTGGTCGCGGTCCAGCTCGTTGTGGAGCTGGCGCAGCGCCTCGATGAACGGCAGCCCCTCGATGTCGCCCACCGTGCCGCCGATCTCGCACAATACGAAATCGAGGTCCTCGGTTTCGGTCTGCGCGAAGTCCTTGATCGCGTCGGTCACGTGCGGGATCACCTGCACCGTGGCGCCCAGGTAATCGCCCCGGCGCTCCTTGGCGATGATGTCTCGGTAGATGCGGCCCGACGTGATGTTGTCTGCCTGGCGCGCGGACACGCCGGTGAAGCGCTCGTAGTGTCCCAGGTCGAGGTCGGTTTCCGCGCCGTCGTCGGTCACATAGACCTCGCCGTGCTGGTACGGGCTCATCGTGCCCGGATCGACGTTGAGATAGGGATCGAACTTGCGGATTCGCACGCGATAGCCGCGCGCCTGCAACAGCGCGGCGAGGCTTGCCGCCATGAGACCTTTGCCGAGCGAGGAGACCACGCCGCCGGTGATAAATATGTACCGCGCCATGGGAGTCGGGCCTTAGCGTCAGAGGTTGAATGGACGCAAGCGGTTACCGGAGAAATTGCTCCGGCAATCCACAAGCTGGATGATTGCGGCCCCTATGTGGCCGCTGAAACGGTCGATCGGCAACAAGCAAAGCGCCCGCCCCGCAAGCCCGGAAAAGGATGCGGGATCGGTGCGCGCTCTATTGCCGGGTAACGGTTACTGCTTCGCGGCACCCTTGAGCGGGTCGGCCGGAACCGCCGCGGGCGCGGGCGCGCTGCCCTGAACGGGCGCCGCTGGCTGCTGGCTCGGCTGCTGACCTTGCGCCGGCGCCAGCGGATCAGCCTTGGGCGCCGGGACCGAACGGTCAAGCGAAGTGTCGATCGTGCTGCCCGAGCTGGTCTTCACCGCCAGCGCGGCAAGCGCGATGCTCAGCACCACGAACGCCGTGGCGAGCACCGTCGTCGCGCGCGTCAGGAAATCCGCCGCGCCGCGCGCCGACATGAAGCCCGAAGGGCTCCCGCCAACGCCCAGGCCGCCACCTTCGGACTTCTGGATCAGAATGACACCGACCAGCGCGGCCGCGACCAGCGCCTGCACGACGGTAAGGAAAATGAAAAGCGACATGATGTTCTGCCTGAAACGATTGGGGCGCATGTAGGCCGCGAACCCGCCGATGGCAAGGCACCGGCTGAGGCCCGGCTGGCGCTCAGGCTTCGCCCGACCCCGCGGCGGCGATGATCGGCAGGAACGCTTCCGCCGTCAGGCTCGCTCCGCCCACCAGCGCGCCACCCACGTCGGCCGCCGACAGCAGATCGGCCGCGTTGCCGGCGTTGACCGAGCCGCCATAGAGAATGCGCACCTTGTCCGCCGCCTCGCCATAGGCCGCGTTGAGCCGCGCGCGCACGGCGGCGTGCATCGCGACCACGTCTTCCACCGCCGCCACGCGGCCGGTACCGATCGCCCATACCGGTTCATAGGCGACGGCGATCTTGCCCGCCGCAGCGGCGGCCTGCGCGTCGTCGCCCACCGGCAAAGACGCCGAAACCTGACCGGAAACCACCGCTTCGGCCTTGCCCGCGTCGCGCTCTTCCAGCGTTTCGCCCACGCAAACGATGATCGCCAGCCCGGCCGTCAGCGCGGCATCGGCCTTGGCACGCACGGCGGCATCGGTCTCGCCATGATCGCGCCGGCGTTCACTGTGCCCCAGAATCACGAAATCGGCGCCGATGTCCGCCAGCATCGCGGCGGAGACGTCGCCCGTATGCGCGCCCTTCACTTCGGCGTGGCAATCCTGCCCGCCGACATTCATCGCGCTCACCGCCTCGCGCAGCGTGTTGATCAGCGTGAACGGCGGCGCGAGCGCAACCTGCACATCGGGAAAGCGTTCGGCGGCACGGTCGATGGCACGGGCTTCGGCCAGCATGGCGCGCGTACCGTTCATCTTCCAGTTGCCAACGATGAAAGGCCGATGAGTCATAGGCTTCGACTGGTCCCCCTAGCAAAACTCGGATTCGCGCCTCCTGAACGTAAGCGAGGCGGACTGAATCGCCGCGCGGCTAACAAACCGCGCATAAGAATGCAAAACGGTTCCTCACAATACGGGGGAAAGCGTTCTCTGCCCGGGCGAAAGCGTTTTGCGCCGCGCCATGCCGCCGCAGAGCGTGGCCGCAGGGTGGCCCCGAGCGCGGCCNNCCATTGCAGGATTCGCGTTTGGTCCCTAAGGCAAGGCCCCTCGTTCGCGCGTGTAGCGTGCGCCCCGGCTTTGCCCGGTCGCCGCTGCACGGGCAACGTGTTGAACCGAAGTTACAAGATAGGCGATTGCCCCCGATGCTCGGCTTTTTCCGTTCCTTCCTCAAATCGCGCCTCGGCGTGATTCTGGCGCTGGTGTTCCTGGCGCTGATCGCCCTGGCTTTCGCCGGCGCGGACATCACCGGCAGCCGGTTTGGCGGCGTAGCGGGCGGCGATCGCGCGGCCTCCGTCGGCGGCGATCGCATCGGCATCGGCGATCTGGGCAAGACCGTAACCCGCGCGTTCGAATCCGAACGGCAGCAGACGCCCACGCTTACGATGAAGGACTTCCTGGAGCAGGGCGCGCTGGACGACGCCCTTTCCGGCATGGTCGATCGCACCGCCATGCTCGAATGGGGCAAGAAGTACGGCAT
>NZ_DDFB01000061.1:0-6800 GCF_002336885.1 Novosphingobium sp. UBA1939
GTGTTCGGCGAAAACCGGGTGCAGGAAGCGCAGGCCAAGTGGCCCGCGCTCCGCGAGGCGCATCCCGCAATCGCGCTGCATCTTGTGGGCCAGCTTCAGTCGAACAAGGCCGAGGACGCGGTGCGGCTGTTCGACTGCATCCATTCGCTTGACCGGCCAAGCCTCGTCTCCGCGCTGGCCCGGGCGATGGACAAGGTCGGCCGGCGGCTGCCCTGCTTCGTGCAGGTCAACATCGGGGAAGAGGAACAGAAGGGCGGATGCGCGATCGCGGACCTGCCGGCGCTGCTGACGGAGGCGCGGACGGCCGATCTGCCACTGGCGGGGCTGATGTGCGTGCCACCGGCCGGGATCGAGCCTGCGCCGTTCTTCGCGCTGCTCGACAAGCTGGCGGACGACCACGGCCTGTCCGGCCGCTCGATGGGCATGAGCGACGATTTCGAGACCGCGATCCTGCTGGGCGCAACGCACGTGCGCATCGGCAGCGCGCTGTTCGGCGCGCGATAGGGTGGCCCTCCCCGCGTGGGCGGGAAGGGCCGGCCGGTTACTTGACCTGCTTGACCGTCTTCTTCTCGGGCGCGACCGAGATGCGCAGCGTTTCGCCGTTGTGGCCGGGGAAATCGGTGAACATGGCTTCGACCAGGTTCGGCACCAGATAGGGCAGACGGTTCGATTGCGAGGCTGCCTCGGCCTTGCCCTCGAACAGGCGCTTGCCATCGGCGCGGCTGTCGATCTTGAGGTCGATCCCGCTGGTATAGACGGTCACCACATCGACCGAGTTGTAGCCGCCGCCCCAGAAGAACGGATCGTACCAGCCGTAACCCCAGCCGCGACGACCATAGAAACCGCCGCCACCGTAAAAGCCGCCGCGGCCCCAGAAGCCCGGGCCATAGCCGCCGTACCACGGCCCCCAGAACGGATCCGGGCCGACGCCGGTGGTGCGCACGCGATCGCGCCCCTGGTCGACGCCATAGTCGAAGTGGACGATCAGGTCGGCATTGTCGGGGCTGGCGGCAGGCACGTAGCCCACCTTCTGCAACTGCGCCGCGACCAGCGAGGCGTATTGCGAAAACTCCAGACCGCCCTGGTTGCGCGGGTTTTCGGCAACGATCGCGAACGTCTGTCCGGCCGGGGCGGGCAACTGGCTCTGGAAACGAGAGACCTTGGCGTCAAAGGTCGATGCGCAGCCTCCCAGACTGGCGAGAAGCAGCGGCACGGCAACCAAGGCAAGTCCGCGATTCCGCTTGGTATTCTTGTTCATTCAACGCGACTCCTGTGAGCGGCCCGGCTGCCCCGGTTCAGGCGGACGCACCTGTCTTAGCACGACATCCCGATAGCCGGGAGGTGCTGAATGCGCGTTGAATGGCGCCGAAACATTTCGTGACCGGCGGGAAACTTATGGTCCGAACCGGGGGCTGTTCCACCACGGGACAGCCCCCGGTTCGCACCCGTCAGCGTACCAGCCCCAGCGCCGCGTAAGCCGCCTCCAGCGTCGGCACCGCCAGCGCCCGCGCCTTTTCCGCGCCCTTGCGCAGGATGGCGTCGAGCGCCGCGCGATCCTCGCGCAGTTCGCGGTAGCGGGCCGCCATCGGCGCCAGCTTCTCGACCAGCAGTTCGCCCAGCGCCGGCTTGAACGCGCCGAAGCCCTGCCCCGCGAAATCGCGCAGGACATCGGCGGCAGTGACGCCGGCCATCGTCGCGTAGATGCCCACGAGGTTCGCCGCCTCGGCGCGCCCGGCCAGCCCTTCGACCTCGCCGGGCAGCGGTTCCGGGTCGGTCCGGGCCTTCTTCACCTTCTGCATGATCGCGTCGGCGTCATCGGTCAGGTTGATGCGGCTCATGTCCGAAGGATCGGACTTGGACATCTTGGCCGAACCATCGCGCAGGCTCATGATCCGCGCCGCTTCGGGCGGGATGATCGGTTCGGGCAGGGTGAACACCGGCGCTTCTTCCGATGCGAAGTCGTTGTTGAACTTCTGCGCCACGTCGCGCGCCAGTTCGAGGTGCTGCTTCTGGTCTTCGCCCACGGGGACGTGAGTCGCCTGGTAGAGCAGCACGTCCGCCGCCTGCAGCACCGGATAGGTGAACAGCGCCACCGATGCGCCTTCGCGGTTCTTGCCGGCCTTGTCCTTCCACTGCGTCATGCGGTTCAGCCAGCCCATGCGCGCGGTGCCGTTCAGCAGCCATTGCAGTTCGGCATGCTGGGGCACCTGCGCCTGGTTGAACAGGATCGACCGGTCCGGATCGATCCCGCAGGAAACCAGCGCGGCCACCATCTCGCGCGTATTCGAAGCGAGTTCCGCCGGGGTGTGCGGCATGGAAATGGCGTGGAGGTCGGCCAGGAAATAGAGGCAGGTCGCGCCCTTGGCGGTCCATTCGTCCTGCATCCGCACCCAGTTCCGGATCGCACCCAGGTAATTGCCGAGGTGGAGATTGCCCGTGGGCTGGATACCGGAAACGATACGCATGGAACGTGCCTTATGTGGTGCGCCTGCGCCGCAGGAGAAGCCGCAGGTCGTCCTTCGAGAATGCCCCGAGCAAGACGGTGGCGAGCCCATAGACCACGCCGCCCGCCGAAACCAGTGCGGCCAGCGCCAGGCAGCGCACGATCCACGTCCCGTGGACGTAGGGCGTCAGCGCATCCTGCGTCAGCCACAGCACCACGCCCATCGCCAGCGCCGCCAGCGCCAGCCGGGGCGCCCGCCGCCGCAGGCGCGCGTCGGCGGCGAAATGCCCGCGCGCGACCAGCGTGCGATAGAGCAGCCAGACGTTCACGGTGGACGCCAGCGCCGTCGCCAGCGGCGGCCCGATGTGCTTGAGCGGCACGATCAGCAGCAGGTTGCCAACCAGGTTCACCACCATCGACAGCGTGGCATAGCGCACCGGCGTCTTCGTATCCTGCCGGGCATAGAAGCCGGGCGTCAGCACCTTGACCAGGATGTAGCTCGGCAGGCCGATCGAGAAGGCCGCCAGCGCCTGCGCGGTGAAGTGCGTGTCCTCCGCCGTATAGCGGCCATAGCCGAACAGCGCGGCCGCGATCGGCTCGCCGCTGACCACCAGCGCGACCGTAGCCGGCAGCGTCAGCAGCAGCGCCAGCTCCATGCCCCGGTTCTGCGTTTCCATCGCCTCCGCCTCCGCGCCCGCGCCAAGCTGGCGCGAAATGGTGGGCAGCAGCACGGTGCCGAGGCCGATGCCGATCAGCCCCAGCGGCAACTGGTTCAGCCGGTCGGCCATGTAGATATAAGTGACGGACCCGTGGGCCAGCAGCGAGGCGGCCAGCGCGGTCGAGATGACGAGGTTGATCTGCACCGCGCCCGCCCCGGCGGCGGCTGGCCAGATCAGCGCCATCAGCCGCTTCACGTCCGGGTTCAGGCGCGGCAGGCGCAATCGCAGGCTGACGCCGTTCTGGCGGCAGGCCCACGCGAGCCACAGCAGCTGGAGCAGGCCCGAAACCGAAACCGCGATCGCCTGGTTGCGCGCGGTCACCAGCGGATCGTGCGAATGGAACAGAAGCAGCGCGGCGATCAGCGTCAGGTTCAGCAGGATCGGCGCGGCGGCGTTGACCCAGAACTTGTGCAGCGAATTGAGAATACCGCCGAACAAAGACACCAGGCTTATCAGCATCAGGTAGGGGATCGTGATCCGCGAAAGCTGCACCGCGAAGGCGAACTGATCGGGACTGACCCCGTTGAACCTGCCCGAAAGCAGGAACGTGACCGGCCAGGCGAACACTTCCAGCAGCACGGTCATCGCCAGCAGCACGGGCAGCAGCACCGCCAGCGCCTGTTCGGCGAAATGCAGCCCGTCCGGCAGCCCCCGCCCTTCCGGATCGCCAACCTTCTGGTTGAACATCGGGATGAACGCCGAGGCGAAGGCGCCTTCCGCGAACAGCGCGCGGAACATGTTGGGTAGGCGGAACGCGACCAGGAATGCGTCCGACGCGAAGCTGGCGCCGATATAGCGCGCGAACAGGCTGTCGCGCACCAGCCCGAGCACGCGGCTGGCGAGCGTGAGCCCGCCGATGGTGCCGGTGGCCTTGAGGAGGTTCATGGCCTTGTCATGGCCGCTTCAGGGCTCCGCCCGACCGACCGGCACGCGCCGGATCAGGCGTTGCCGACCGGATCGCCCGCGCCGGCTTCCTCGGCCTGGCGCTGCGAAAGCTGCTGGAGATAGAGCCCGTTGAAGTCGATCGGCTCCAGCATCAGCGGCGGATAGCCGGCGTCGCGCACGGCATCGGCGATGATGCGGCGGGCGAAGGGGAACAGGATGCGCGGGCCTTCCGCGTACAGGAACGGATGCGCCTGATCGTCGGGCACGTTGCGCATGCCGATCAGGCCACCATAGGACAGTTCCACCAGGAATGCGGTGCCCTGCGCGCCCTTGGACGTCACGTTGATCTTCAGTTCGATCTCATGGACGTCCTGCGCGATGCTGCGCGCGCCGATGTTGAATTCGATCTGGATATCCGGCGCGTCCGTCCACTGGTAGCTTTCCGGCGCGTTCGGGTTCTCGACCGAAAGATCCTTCACGTATTGCGAGATCAGCCCGATCGCCGGCGCGGTATCCTCGCCGTTCGGGGCCGGCTGGCCGAGGTTCAGATCGCTGATGATATTGCCTTCGTCGGCCATGTCCGTGCTTTCCTGCAAGAATTGCGGTTCTTTCCGGCGGGCGCGTAGCATCATGGCGCTGGCGCGGCAATCCGGGCCGGGACAGGGACGTTGCGAACCGCACGAAAGCGGCGTTGCAGGCGTGTGACACCTCTTTCACGAAAACGGCCGCGTGACGGAAACGGCTGGTCGTCCATATGTTGTTCATTTGTAATTCGTACCTATTTGAGGCACGATGAACCGGTGTCGGGGAGATATGGCTCCCGGCGCCCGCTTCTTGGGACAATGAGTGTGGTTGTTGAAATTGTCATTCTGGCGATGATCGCGGCTTTCCTCGGCCTCCGGCTCTATTCGGTGCTGGGGCGCCGTCCGGAACAGAACGAGGAACCGCTGCGCCGCCGTGTGGAACAGCCTGATCCGTCCAGCGCGCCGCGCACGCTGGCGCCCAAGCTGCCGGAAAAGGCGCCGGTCGCCCTCCGCCCGCAGACCGCACAACCCGTTGAGTTCACAGGATTCGACCAATCGGCAGAGGCCGGCATTCGGGCCATCATCGGCGCCGACCGCCGGTTCGATGTCGGCCTGTTCCTGGTGGGTGCGCGCGGCGCTTATGGCATGGTGCTGGAAGCGTTCTGGCGCGGCGACAAGGAAGCGCTCGGCCAGTTGTGCGACCGCGATGTATATGAAGGCTTCGCCGCTGCGATCGATGCGCGCCTCGCCGCAGGCGAAACGCTCGATTCGCGCCTGATCCGAATCGAGGAAGCGAAGATCGTTTCCGCATCGTTCGACGCACCCGTTGCCCGCATCACGGTCCGCTTCACTGCGGATATCGCGTCGGTTACCCGCAATGCCGATGGCGTGGTGGTGGCGGGCTCGCTTGATGACGCGATCGAAAGCCGCGACCTGTGGACGTTCTCGCGCGATTTGACCTCGCGCGATCCGGACTGGCTGCTCGACGAAACCGACGAGGGATAATTTCCCATGCTGCGGCGCCGCACGGCGGGCCTGCTTCTGGCACTGGCCCTGCTGAGCGGGTGCGTGCGGCTGATCCCGGGAACCACGCCTCCCCCTGTACCGCCCGTCGGCACCACCGCCGCCTCGTCCACCCTCATCCCTGGCCCCCACCCCGGATCGCTGGGCATGGACGCGGGGAGGGCGTCCGACGCGCTCGCGGCCTTCGTCACCAGTTGCCCGCGCCTTGTGGCCCGGGCCGATACAAGCGGCCTCACCCGCCCGCAGGACTGGTCGGACGCCTGCAACGCCGCCCCCGGTTGGCCCGCCGCCGACGCGCGGCGCTTTTTTGCCACGTTCTTCGAGACCGCTAAGGTCGCCGACGGATCGGCGTTCGTCACCGGCTACTACGAACCGGAAATCGCCGGGGTGCGCACGCGTCAGCCGGGATTCGACGTTCCCGTCTATAGCCTGCCGCCGGACCTTGTCCGCGCAAAGCCCGGCGATGCTCCGCCCCTGCCCGACGGGCTGCAGCCCAAGGGCCGCTATGACGAGACCGGGCGGTTCGTGCCCTATTACAGCCGCGCCGAAATCGAGGACGGCGCGCTCGCCGGCAGGGGACTGGAACTGGCCTGGGCGGCCGACCCGATCGCGTTCTTCTTCCTTCAGATTCAAGGATCGGGGCGACTGCGCGCGCCCGATGGCTCCGTCATCCGGCTGGGGTATGCCGGACAGAACGGGCTGGACTACACCGGGATCGGATCTCTGATGCGCGATCGCGGCCTGATCGGAACCGGACCGGGCCAGTACCCCGGATCGATGCAGGGCATCGTCCAGTACCTGCGCGATCATCCCGCCGAAGGCCATGCGCTGATGCGCCAGAACGCGAGCTGGATCTTCTTCCGCGAACTCACCGGCCCCGGCCCGGTCGGCGCGCTGTCCGTGCCGATCAGCGGCAGGACCACGCTCGCCGCCGATCCGGCCTTCGTCCCGCTGGGCGCGCCGGTGTGGCTCCGCACCGACCGGCCGGAAACCAACGGCCTGTGGGTGGCGCAGGATACTGGCGGCGCGATCCGGGGCGCCAACCGCTTCGACAGCTTCTGGGGTGCCGGCGCGGACGCCGCGACCATCGCCGGCGGAATGAGCGCGCATGGCGAGGCGTTGCTGCTGCTGCCGCGCGGCACGCTGGAGCGGCTGGGGCGCCGATGAAACCGCCGCGCGGCCTGTCGCCCGAAGAAGCGGCGCTCT